>CAYTWJ010000259.1:0-4987 GCA_964442055.1 uncultured Rhodospirillaceae bacterium
GGCAAGATCATTCTCGCCGCCTGCTTCGTCACCGACCTCGGCACGGTGCTGGCGCTCGGCATCGTGTTCGCGCACTTCGACATCCGGCTCGCCGTCTTCGGCGCGGCGACCGCGGTCGCTCTCGCTCTCCTGCCGCGCTTCGCGCCCTGGTTCTTCGCCCGCGTCGGCCACCGCGTCAGCGAGCCCGAGACCAAGTTCGTCGCCCTGGTCCTGCTGGGCCTCGGCGGGCTGGCCACCATCGCCGGCAGCGAGGCGGTGCTGCCCGCCTATCTGGTCGGCATGGCGCTGGCGCCGGCCTTTCTCGCCGACGCCGAGCTGCCCCACCGGATGCGCGTCATTGCCTTCACGATCCTGACTCCCTTCTATTTCCTCAAGGCCGGTTCGCTGATCGACTTCCGCGCGGTCGTCGCCTCGGCCGGCCTGATCGTCGTGTTTCTGGTGATCAAGATGGCCACCAAATTCCTCGGCATCCTGCCCTTGACCAAGGCGTTCGCCTTCGACAGGCGCGAGGGCATGTACACCACACTCCTGATGTCGACCGGGCTGACATTCGGCACCATCTCGGCGCTCTTCGGCTTCGCCAACCACATCATCGACGAGCGCCAGTACGCGATCCTGGTGACGGCGGTGATCGGCAGCGCCGTCGTGCCAACTCTCATCGCCCAGCGCTGGTTCCAGCCCGCCCTGGAGCCGGCCGAAAGCGATCGCCGGCGCGCCCCGCTTCCCACCAGGGAGAGCTAGCATGTACCGCAAGATCCTGATCGCCAACGACGGCTCGGAAGGCGGCGCCAAGGCCCTTGCCGCCGCCATCGCCTTGGCCCGGCGGCACAAGGCGGCGCTGCACATGATTTCGGTCGAGGAGCTGCCGCGCTTTCCCACCACCATCGACGAAGTGGTGGAGGAAAAGGGGGAAGCCAACCGCCGTTTCGACCCCTTGATCGAGCGCGCCAAGGCGCAGGCCAAGGCGGCCCGCATGAAGCTCGACGTGCACGTCGTTGTCGGCCATGCGGTGCCGAGCATTGTCGATTTCATCGAGCGCGAGGGCTGCGACCTGCTGGTCGTCGGCTTCATGGGGCACTCGGCGCTGTACAACCGCCTGATCGGCAGCACCACGGACCGCCTCGTCGAGCTGGCGCCCTGCCCGGTCCTTGTCGTCAAATAGGCGGACGCAAGACAGCGCCGGAGCGCGACCGCCTGCCTTCGGCAGCGGCAATCGGAGGGTGGACGCCATGAGCGACGATCGATACACGGAGATCTTGGCTTTGCACAAGTCATGGGCGGACCGGTTCGCAATTGTCTCCTGCGGCCTGATCGTCGTGCTCTTCGCTGGCGCTCATTTCCTGCTGGGCTATCTGGGGGTGACAGGCGAGGCACGGACAGGCGCGCTTGTGCTTCTCATGGCCATCGCCCTGGCGATCACCTGCTGGCAGGCCGTCGGACTCGCCCTCGCGCGCGTTCACATGCTGATCGAAGGCGTCAGTCTTCGACCACCGCCTCGCGTTGGGAGCGGATCGTGACCGGCGGCGTGGTTGCGCGGGACTGACGGCCACGAACGGCAGAAAATCGAAGCGCGAAATGGCGAACATCGTTCTGCTCTTGCTCGGCTGCGCACTCGGCGGCACAGCCCGTTATTGGCTGTCCGGCGTGGTCGGCCGCAAGTTCGGCGAGACCTTCCCCTGGGGGACGATGACCGTGAACGTCAGCGGGGCCTTGGCCGTCGGCGTCATCGCCGGGGCTGGCGCCGCCGGTCATGGCTGGCTTGCCGATGCCGGCCTGTGGCGCTTCGCCGTGGTCGGCTTTCTCGGCAGCTACACCACGGTGTCCTCGTTCAGCCTGCAAACACTCGCTCTGCTGCGCGACGGCGAGAGCCGCCAGGCCGCCGGCAACGTCGCCTTGTCCCTCGGCCTGAGCCTCGCCGCGGCGGCGCTCGGCCTGCTGGCCGGGGCGCGCCTCGGCGCGATGGGCTGAGGCCGCGCATGACGGCGCCGGACAAGCGCGCCGCCTGGGCCACCCGCCTCGCCGCCGTCAATGGCCGGCTCCAGCTTTACCTCGCCGTCGGCGCCGGCAGCCTGATCGGCGGCACCGCGCGCTGGCTCGCTTCGGAGGCCTTGCGCGACGGGCTCGGCGCGGGCTTCCCCTGGGGAACCCTGTTCGTCAACGTCACCGGCTCCTGGCTGATCGGCTTCTACGCCGCGCTTGCCGGCCCCGACGGGCGGCTCTTGGCCGGCCCGCGCCAGCGCCAGTTCGTCATGACCGGCGTCTGCGGCGGCTACACGACCTTTTCGATGTTCAGCCTCGAAGCCATCCAGCTGCTGGAGGCCGCGCGATTCGGGCTGGCCGGCCTTTACCTGTGCGCTTCCCTCATCAGCTGGCTGGTTGCGGTGTGGAGCGGCTTCGCCCTGGCGACCCGGATCAACGGTTTGAGAAGGACCTGACCCATGCAGATCCCCGAGCAGGCGCTGCTGCTGCGCATCTTCATCGGCGAGAGCGACAGTTTCGAGGGCCGGCCGCTCCACGAGGCGATCGTGCTCAGGGCGCGGGAGATGCACCTGGCCGGTGCCACGGTGCTGCGCGGCCCGATGGGCTACGGCCGCTCCAGCCGGCTGCACACCGCGAAGATCCTGCGCCTGTCCGAAGACCTGCCGATGGTGATCGAGATCGTCGACGCCGAGGACAAGGTCAATGCCTTCCTGCCCGAGCTGCGCCGGATCATGAGCAGCGGCCTGGTCACGCTCGAAAAGGTCCGCGTGCTGCAATACGGCGCGGACGGCGATACCTGAGCCGCCGCTTGCCCCGCGCGGCGGCTTTGGCCAAGCTGCCGGCGATGACCGCCCTCCCCGACCGCGCGACTTGCGCCGCGCGCGACGCCGCCGACCCGCTGGCGCACCTGCGCGACGCCTTCGTGCTGCCCGACGGCGTGATCTATCTCGACGGCAATTCGCTGGGGCCCCTGCCGCGCGCGGTGCGCGAGCGCCTCGGCCGCACCGTCGACGGCGAATGGGGCGAGGGCCTGATCCGCAGCTGGAACGCGGCCGGCTGGATCGACCTGCCGCGGCGCGCCGGCGACAAGATCGCCCGCCTGGTCGGCGCCCGGCCGGGCGAGGTGGTGTGCGCCGATTCGACCTCGGTCAACCTGTTCAAGCTGCTGGTGGCCGCGTTGCGCCTGCGCCCCGGCCGGCGCGCGGTTTTGAGCGAGCGCGGCAACTTCCCGACCGACCTCTACGTCGCCGAGGGCGCGCTCGCGCTCCTGGGCGGGCACGAGCTCAAGCTGGTCGGGGCCGGCGAGGTGAGCGCGGCGATCGACGCCGACACCGCCTGCGTCCTGCTGACCCACGTCGATTTCCGCTCGGGCCGCATGCACGACCTCAAGGCGGTCACCGAGGCGGCGCACCGCGCCGGCGCGCTGGTCATCTGGGACCTCGCCCATTCCGCCGGCGCGGTGCCGCTCGACCTCGCCGGCGCCGGCGCCGATTTCGCCGTCGGCTGCGGCTACAAGTACCTGAACGGCGGCCCCGGCGCGCCGGCCTTCCTCTACGTGCGCGGCGATTTGCAGGCGCGGCTCGCCCAGCCGCTCACCGGCTGGATGGGGCACGCGCGCCCCTTCGACTTCGCCCCCGATTACGCGTCGGCGCCCGGCATCGGCCGCGCGCTCGCCGGCACGCCGCCGATCCTGAGCCTCGCCGCGCTCGACGCCGCGCTCGACCTCTGGGACGGCGTCGACATGGCCGAGCTGCGGGCGAAGAGCGTGGCGCTGGCCGAGCTCTTCATCGCGCTGGTCGAAGGAACTTGCGCCGGCTTGGGCCTCGCGCTCGCCAGCCCGCGCGAGGCGGCGCGGCGCGGCAGCCAGGTGAGCTTCCGCCATGCCGAGGGCTACGCGGTGATGCAGGCGCTGATCGCGCGCGGCGTGATCGGCGATTTCCGCGCGCCCGATTTGCTGCGCTTCGGCTTCGCGCCGCTCTATTTGCGTTTCGTCGACGTCTTCGACGCGGCCGCGGCCTTGCGCGAGGTGCTGGCCGGGCGCGCCTACGACAGCCCCGCCTTCCGCCGCCGCGCCAAGGTCACCTGACCATGGGCCCGAGCATGCGCCCATTGGCCGAGCTGCCGGCGGCGGTCTGCCGCCGGATCCGCTTCGTGCTGACCGACATCGACGACACGCTGACCGACCACGGCCGGCTCGGCGCCGCCGCCTACGCCGCGCTCGAGCGGCTGAGCCAGGCCGGCCTCAAGGTGGTGCCGGTGACCGGGCGGCCGGCCGGCTGGTGCGACCTGATCGCCCGCTTCTGGCCGGTCGATGCCGTGGTCGGCGAGAACGGCGCGCTCTACATGCGCTACGACGCGCCCGCGCGGCGCATGATCCGCCGCTTCTGGCAGGACGCGGCGGCGCGGCGGAGTGCGCGCGCGCGCCTGGCCGCGCTGGGCGAACGCATCCTCGCGGCGGTGCCGGGCACCGCGCTCGCCTCCGACCAGCCCTACCGCGAGAGCGACCTCGCCATCGACTATTGCGAGGACGTGGCGCCGCTCGGGCCGGAGGCGGTCAGGCGCATCGTCGCCCTCTTCGCCGAGGCCGGCGCCGAGGCCAAGGTGAGCTCGATTCACGTCAACGGCTGGTTCGGCGACTGGGACAAGCTCGCCATGACGCGCCGCCTCTTCGCCGAGGAGTTCGCCAGCGACCTCGACGCGGTGCGCGAGCAGGTGCTGTTCGTCGGCGACAGCCCCAACGACCAGCCGATGTTCGGCCATTTCCCGCACGCGGTCGGCGTCGCCAACATCGCCCGCTTCGCCGGCGAGATGCGCTCGCTCCCCGCCTGGGTGACGGCGGCGCCGGGCGGCGCCGGCTTCGCCGAGCTCGCCGCGCGCCTGATCGCGGCGCGGGGGTGAGGCTGGTCGGAGGCCTGCAAATGCTTCCGCCCGTCCTCCCACTTCGACAGGCTCAGTGTGAGGACGGGCATTGTCGAAAATTCGACCTCGTCCTGAGATGGCCTAATCG
>CAYTWJ010000260.1:0-4632 GCA_964442055.1 uncultured Rhodospirillaceae bacterium
CTTCCTTCGCCGCCGCTCTCGCCCGGAGCCTCGTCGGGACCCTCGATCGAGATGCCGAGCAGCGCCACCAGCAATATCCAGGCCGCGAAAAGATAGAGGAAGAGCACCGGCACGCCGAACAGCCGCGCGTCGAAATTGAAGATCAGCAGCAGCGGGGCGTTGAGCAGCACGACGCCGAGCAGGAACAGCGCGGCGCTGCGGTCGTTGCGGCGGCTCGGGGCGCTCAAGGACGGTCCTCCTCAGCCGCCCGCCGTGCCGGTCATGCGCAGGCTGTGCGCCTTGAGCTCGGCGATCACGCGCGAGGCGCGCATGGCCTCGGCGAGCGTGCGGACCCCGCGCGCCTCGAGCGCGCCGAACATGGCGACCAGGATCGCCGCCGTGGCGAGGGCGTCGCCCAGCGCCGTGTGCCGGCCGCGCACCTCGATGCCGTAGCGCAGCGCCAGGCCGTCCAGCGTGTGGTCGCCGGCCTGCTCGTGCAGCGTCGAGGAAAGCAGCATGGTGTCGAGGATCGGCACCTCGAAAGCGACGCCGGCCTCGGCTTCGTGCTTGCGCAGGAAGGCGAGGTCGAAGGCGATGTTGTGGGCGACCAGCACGGCGTCGCCGAGATAGGCGCGGAATTGCGGCAGCACGACCTGCAGCGGCGGCTTGTCGCGGACCATCTCGTCGGTGATGCCGTGGAAGCGCGTCGACTCGGGCGGGATCGCCCGGCCCGGGTTGATCAGGCGGCTGAAGGACTCGCCGGTCAGGATGCGGCCGTTGACGATGCGCACGCCGGCGATCGAGACGACCTCGTCCTCGCCGTGCGGCTTGAGGCCGGTGGTCTCGGTGTCGAAGACCACGTATTCGAGCGCGCGCAGCGGCCGGCCGCCGAGATCGGCTCCCGGCGCCGGCCAGTGCAGCAGGTCGAAATCGTAGAATTCGGGCCGGTCCGGCAGCGGCTCGCGCGCGCCCTCGGCCGGCGGCCGCGCGGCGCCGGGCAGTGGCAGGCGCAGCCGCGCGAAGCCCGGCCGGTCGGGTTCGCTCCACAGCTCGCTGTTGTGGCGTTCGAGCACGCTGCGCACGGTGAGGCCGCCGATGCTGGCGTCGAGAGGCGCGTCGAGCCAGCTCGAAAGCACCGACGACGGCAGCGGCTCGCCGGCCCAGATCACGTCGATCGACGGGCCGCGCGTGCCGGGCCGTGCCTCGATGTCGACGCTGGCCTGGCCGCTTTGCTCGCGGATGCGCCGGATCAGGTGGGCGAGCGTCAGCATCAGCGCGTACGAATCGCCGTGCACCCATTGCGGCAGGCCGGTCATCGTCGCGCCGATGCCTTCGATGTCGCGCAGGCGGCGGATGACGCAGCTGATCAGGTCGGGCGAATGCAGGTCGGCCATGGCGGCGTGGCCGCCGATCAGGCCGCGATGCTCCTGCGCCAGGCTGGCCAGGCGATCGCTGGCCACGGTGCTTTCCTGGACGATAATCTGCTCGAAGGCGCGGCGCTGCTCGGCCGGGATGTCGGGATGGGCGACGATGGTCTCGGCGGCGGCGCGCAGATTGGCGATCGGGGCGCGGAAGCCGTCGATCGCCGCGCGCAGGAGCGCGTCGCGCCGGTGCAGCTGGGCGAGTTCGCGGGTGGCGTCGGAGAAGGTGATGACGTAGCCGGTGGGGCTGGCGTTGGCGCCGAGGATGAGGCTCATCCGGCCCTGCAGCAGGACGCGGGCATCGGTGGTCGCGCAGACGAAGGGGACGCTGGCGCGCTCCGGCTGGCGCACGCCCGCTTCCTGCGGCTGCATCAGCCAGTCGAGCGTGTGCACGACGGGCTCGCGGGTGACGAAGCTGAACAGCGGGCGGCCGAGGCCGAATTCCGCCGGCGCGCCGAGGACGCGCACGACCATCTGGTTGTAGAGGAGCACCTGGTGCGACAGGTTGCAGACGACGACGCCCTCGGTCAGGTCGCGCAGCAGCGCCTCGAGGCGGCCCTTCTGCTCCTCGGCCTTGGCGGTCGCGGCAGCGATCGAGTCGGCTACCTCGTTGCGCGCGCCGGCAAGCTGGTCGACCAGCAGCGCCGCCGCCTCGGCGACTGGCGCGACCGCGCCGTAGCCCCTGGCCTCGATGCGGCCGCCGGCGCGGACCTCGCCAACCGCGCGCATCTCGCCGGCGAGCCGGGCGAGCGGGCGGATCAGTAAAGCGAGCGCGCCGAACCAGCCGAGGCCGAGCAGCGCCGCGATCAGGCCGGCGGCGACCCAGGCGAAGGTGACGAAGGGCTTGGCCTCGCCGGGCGGCGCCAGCCCCCAGCCGGCAAGCGCGAGCAGCAGGGCGGCGACGATCCCGGCGGCGACCAAGGCGATGGCGATGCTGCGGCCGGCGGTCATCTGTTTGCCCACTGGCGCGTGCTCAATTGGGCGCCGGGCCGATGATTTCGCGGACGCGGTCGACGAGCTCGCGCGTCGAGAACGGCTTGGTGATGTAGCCGTCGGCGCCGAGCGCCAGCGCCTTCTCGTGCTCGACGTCGCGGCTCTTGGCGGTGAGCATGACGATGCGGACTTGTCGCCAGGCCGGATTGGCGCGGATCGTCTCGCAGACCTCGTAGCCGTCGCGCCGCGGCATCATCACGTCGAGGAGGACGAGATCGGGCCGCCGCTCGGCGATGGCGCGCAGGGCCTCTTCGCCGTTGCGGGCGACGCGCACGTCGTAACCCGCCTGCCTGAGCAGGAACTCGAGTGACAGGATGATGTTCGGCTCGTCGTCGACGACCAGAACCGAGCGCGGCATGACGGCGTTGTCCTCCCCGCCGCGACGGCTCGGCCGCCGGGCGGCGGACCGATACTATCGCAGCGCGGCGCCGATTGTCATTGGCGGGCCCGCGTCGGCGCGGCGCGCAGATCGACCAGACGCGGCAGGAACACCCCGGCCAGGATGAGGACGATGGCGCTGATCACGTTCAGGCCGACCGTTTCGCCGAGCGTAAGCGCCGCCAGGGCGGCGCCGATCGGGCCGACCAGCGGCGCGAACAGGCTGGTGGCCCCGGCGGCGAGGTGGCGCAGCGCGTAATTGTAGAGCAGGAACGGCGCGGCGCTGCCGAAAACGCCGAGATAGAGCGCCAGGCCCGCCTCGCCCGCGGTGATCGCGCCGAGATCGATCGGCGGGCGCTCGATGACCATGAGCGCCGCCAGGGCGAGCAAGCTGGCGACCGAAAGCTGCAGCGCAGTGGTCGGCATCGGCAGGCCGCGCACGGTCGCGGCGCGGCGCGCGACCAGCGCATTGACGCTCGACGACGTCACCCCGGCGAGGCAGAGCAGATCGCCGGCGACCGAGCCGGCTCCCGCCGCGACGCTGCCGGCGACGAGGACCCCGGTGCCGGCGACGACCAGCGCCGCGGCGCCGGCCATCACCGGCCGCAGGGCCTCGCCCAGGAAGACCCGGGCGAGCAGCGGCACCATCACCGGCATCGCCGCCCAAAAGAGGGCGGCGTGCGTCGCCGTTGTCAGCGAGATGCCCCAGACCATCAGCGTCGTCGTCAGGCCGGGGTCGAGGACGCCCATGAAGATCGGCCGCCGGCCGATGGCGCGGGTCGCCCGGAGCTGTCCGGCTGCGGCGACCAGCAGCCACAGGATCAGGGCGCCGATGCCGAGCCGGACGAAGGCGGTCTGGCTGACCGCGAAGGTCGCCAGCAGCGCCTTGTTGCCGACCAGCGCCGACGACCAGCACAGGATTGCGAGCAGCATGGCGACGATCGGCATCAAACCGGCTCCGGCGGCGAATGGCGCCGCCGGAACCTAACGTCAATGCCGGTCGCCGCAAAGGAAAAGAGCGGCGCCGCGCTCAGGCCGAGGCGGCGAGGCGCTCGGTCCAATGAGCGCCGCGATCGACGTAGATGGCGATGGCGGCACCGCGGGCGAAGCGCTCCTCGTCGACCAGGCGGGCGCTGGCCCCGCGCATCTAAACGACCGCGAGCGGCGTGTCGCGGCCCCCCCGCGCGGCGCCGAGCGGGCCCGAGGCCGGCGCCTCGAGCCGTCCGCGCAACAGCTCAATGGCCCGGCTTTCCTCCTTGTCGCGCAGCCGCCGCGCCGTGCCGTAGAGCTGCAGCGCGCGCCTCCGGCCGGCGCGCTCGGCGGCGTCGCTCCACACCGTGACCGCGACGCGGTCGTCGCCGGCCAGGTTGCGCTCCACCGGCTTGCTCTCGCTGCTGGCGAAGACGAGCGTGAAGCTGTCGTCGCTTGCCAGGTAGGCCGGGGTGACATGCGGCGCGTTGGCCTCGGCGGCGATGGTGGCGACGGCGCCGATGGCGGCGCCGTCGAGCACTCCCCGGATGCTGGTTTCGAGGTCGCGGTGGCTATA
Organism: uncultured Rhodospirillaceae bacterium; assembly: GCA_964442055.1. GTDB lineage: Bacteria > Pseudomonadota > Alphaproteobacteria > Ferrovibrionales > Ferrovibrionaceae > CAYTWJ01. The sequence goes on from CAYTWJ010000260.1 coordinate 4,318, forward strand.
GCCGGGGGCGCGGAGTTCGTAGGCTTCGGACATAGCGGTCTCCTAGGGTCGGGTCGGGGGGTCAGTCGCGGCGGCGCCGCGGCGCCGACGGGGGGAGGTCGCGCAGCGGCATGTGCGGCCGCCAGAATGGCTGGCTGATCTCATAATTGGCTGCGGCCAGCGAAATGCCGGCATCGGCCAGGGTGCGGGCGTCGATCCGGGAGAGTTCGCGCCGGGCGCGGCGCCGGCTGCGCCAAAGGCGCAGGGCGGAGCGCAGCGCCGCCCAATACGAGACTGCCGAATGCGGATGCCGGACGAGGTCATCTGTCAGGGTTG
>CAYTWJ010000260.1:4642-4963 GCA_964442055.1 uncultured Rhodospirillaceae bacterium
CGTTCGTCTCTTGAAAAAAGCACGAACGTTCGCTATTGTCAAGGGGCATGACGCCACGGAGCAGCACCAAGGGCAGCGAAACCCGCCAGCGGATCGTCGAGACGGCGGCCGAGATGGTCAGCCTGCACGGCCTCGCCGGGTTGAGCATCGGCGACCTCGCGCAGGCGCTCGGCATGTCGAAAAGCGGGCTTTTCGCCCATTTCGGCTCCAAGGAAGCCTTGCAGGCGGCGGTCCTGGCGGAGGCAGGGCGCCGTTTCAACGAAACGGTGCTCCGGCCGGCCGAGAACGCCCCCCCGGGCCTCGCGCGCATCCGGGCGATGT
>CAYTWJ010000261.1:0-4883 GCA_964442055.1 uncultured Rhodospirillaceae bacterium
GGGCCGGCGGCACGCCCCGGTCTGGTACCGGGCGACGTCATTGCCGAGGTGGCCGGCGAAAGGGTGGCTACGCAAGCCGACTTCTATCGCCGGCTTTGGCGGCAGGGCCCCGCTGGCACCGAGATCCGGCTCGGCATCCTGCGCGGCGGCCGCAGCTTGGACGTCGTCGTCAAGTCCGGCAATCGCCACGACTATTTCGGATTCCGCCGTAGCTATTGATCCCGGCCGCCGGAGCGGCAGTTGGACGCAGCGCATATTCCACTGTGATACAATGTGTAATCATCGCTTTCACATCATTTTTTCGCTCACGGCATTGACGGTTGGAAACAACACTGATAAATAGAGCATAACGTCGCGCGCGCGCGTCACGGATTATCGGATCATGAATCACACTTCCTTTTCGTCTAATACATCAATGCACGCTGGCCCGGCCATCCATGAGGTCGAGCCGGCGTGTCTGCTCGCCGACTACAGCCGCGGCGACCTCCTGCTCGTCGACGTACGCGAGCCCGACGAATACGCCGACGAGCACGTCCCGGGCGCGCTTCTATTGCCACTCTCGCGCTTCGACGCAGCGGCCCTGCCGGCAGCGCCGGGCAAGCGCCTGGCACTGCTTTGCCTGACCGGCAAGCGATCGGCCGAGGCCGGACGGCGGCTCGCAGCCACCGGGCTGACCGGGATCGAGCATGTGCGCGGCGGCCTCCTGGCCTGGAAGGCGGCCGGCGGCCGCACCTACGGGATCGACGTCTGACCGCCTCCGCCTTTCGGCGGGCGGGTTAAGAACTTCTTTACACGGCGTCGGCGACACTCGGCTGCGGGCCGCGCAGGTGGCGGAGGCCGTCTGAAGCCGCCGTCGCCATCCGCCGGCCGGAAACGGACATGCTGTCGCGGCCTGGCTCGGCATGACGGTTCCGGCTGGGCCCGGGATCAGCCAGCCGACGAGCCGATGCTTCACGAACCCCTCAAGGTCCTGATCGCCGAACCGGCCAGCGACGCGCGGCGCCCGCTCCTCGCCTCCCTGGCGGCGGCACCGGTGCATCTCGACCTGCATTCCGTCACCGACACGGCGCGGGCGCTGGAGGCGCTCGGCAACCGCGGCTACGACTGCGCCCTGATCGATGCGCAGGACGCCCCCGATGAGGGCATCGGCTTCCTCAACGAACTGCGCGCCATTGGCATCGACACGCCGGTCATCGTCATCGGCGAGCCGATCAGGCCGACGGAGGCGGCGGACCTGCTGAATGCCGGGGCCGCCGATTGCGTCGCCCGCAGCGAGCTGTCGCCGGCGCGGCTGTCGTGCAGCCTGGTCAACGCCGTGCGCCGCCACCGCACCGAGCAGCGTCTGGCCCAGGCCGAGCGCAACTTGGCCATGAAGGTGGCGCAGGATCCGCTGACCCGATTGCCCAACCGCGCGCTGTTCCTCGAGCGCCTCGAGCGGGCGGTCGCGCTGGCCCACCGCCACGGCAAGCAGATCGCTCTGCTGATGCTGAACCTCAACGGCTTCAAGAAGGTCAACCAGGGGCTCGGCTACGCCACGGGCGACCGCCTGCTGGCCGAAGCGGCGGACCGCCTGCGTGGCACGCTGCGCGGTCCCGAATCGCTCGCGCGCATCGGTGACGACGAATTCACCATCCTGCTGCCGCCTGGTTCCTCGCTGACCGGCGCCACCAGCGCCGCCAACAAGTTGCTCGAGGCTATGAGCCAGCCCTTCGCGATCGACGGCCGCGATTTCTCGGTCGGCCTCGCCATCGGCATCGCGCTGCATCCGTTGCACGGCACCACGCCCGAGGAGCTGATGCGCGCGGCGGAAATCGCCATGCGCGCGGCTAAGCGGTCGTCGACCGGATTCATGGTCTATTCCGGCGACGACGGCGAACAGGGGTCCGAGCAGCTCGCGCTGGCTAACGATCTGCGCCAGGCGATCGACGGCAACGAATTCGAACTCTACTTCCAGCCCAAGATCGCCATGCAGACGCGGCGCATCTGCGGCGTCGAGGTGCTGCTGCGCTGGCGCCACCGGCGTCGCGGCATGGTCTACCCCGACATCTTCATCCCGCTGGCCGAGCAGATCGGCGTGATCGAGCCGATGACCAACTGGGTGCTCGGCCGCGCCCTCGAGCAGTGCAGCCAGTGGCGCCGGCAGGGGCGCGACCTGAGCGTTTCGGTCAACCTCTCCGCATTGACGCTGCACAACCGCGACTTCCCGGCGACGGTGCGCGGCCTGCTCGACAGGTGGCAGGTGAGCCCGGACCGGCTGGTGCTGGAAATCACCGAAAGCGCCATCATCCTCGACGCCACCCGCGCCGGCGAGACACTCGACGCGCTGCACCAGATGGGCGTGACCCTTTCGATCGACGATTTCGGCACCGGCTATACCTCGCTCGCCTACATCCGCAAGCTGCCGGTAAGCGAGCTCAAGGTCGACAAGTCCTATGTCATGAACATGCGCCAGAACGCCGACGACGCGGTGATCGTGCGCACCATCATCGAGCTGGCGCACAATCTCGACCTGCGGGTGGTCGCCGAGGGCGTCGAGGATTCCGAGACCTTCGACATGTTGGCAGGTCTCGGCTGCGATACCGCGCAGGGCTACTACATGGGCCGCCCGGCCGACATCGCGACACTCTCAAACTGGCTCGGCTCTTCGCCGTTCGGCTTGGCCACCGCTGCCTGACGGCAAAAGACGCCATATCTAGTTCATTCGGCGTCGAACAGCCGAATATCTTGTTGCCGCATTGCAGCGATTCTGGTAATAAGTGGGGCGTCAGGCGCATAGGTCGGGCCCTATGCGGCGTGTCGTTGCCGACACTCCTGACACCCCTGGAGCCGGTCAAGCCCCTGCCCGCGCGAACGCGGCGACGGTCGTTTCTCGTTCCGAACCCGGGCGCGCACGGGCTGTGACGCTCGTGCCCGCCGGATCGAAACAGCTCTCCAGTTCAGAAGCCCCCGGACCGACGGCATCTGCCCGAAGGCAGGCTGACCGACAAGGCCCGGCGGCTCCTCAGGGAACCTCCCGTTGCGCCTTCCTGCCGTCGCCTCGCGGCGCCTTGGCATGATGACGCATCCAGTCACTTCCCGTCGGAATGAGCGGCTTCGCCGCAACCTGCGGCCGCGCGAGCGGCCAAGGCCCCGACGAAACGACCCCTCCCCCAGGGATCGACCGTTCCGCGCGCTGGCGCGAGCTCCGGAGAGCCGACGCGCAACTGCGGACTTGCCGGATCGTGCCGTGCTGGAGCCGCTTTCCCGCCGCCCGGACGTCGCGAGACGGTGCCGAACGGGGTTATACGTCTCCGGCCGACCCGGCGCCTGCCGCCTCGCGACCATCGTGAGACGATCATCGCCACGGCAGACCGGCCGCTTCCCACCGCGAAGGAGCATTCGTGTCGCCTGTGGCGCCGTCCGCAGACGACGCCGAGGTGCACGGCATCTCCCTCGCTGCTCGGTCTCTGTGGCGCCGCCGACCTGGCCCGAAAGCCCGGCGGGCTTCGCCGTCAGAGCCGCCCGGAGCCGTTCGCCGCACCGACACGTCGGAGGACAGTCGGCATCGGCATGCCCGCCCCGGGGGAGAACCTACCGTCCCGGCCTTGGTTGGCTTGCCTCGCGGCTGCGCCCGCCTCGGCCGGTTCCCCGATCCTGGCTTCGACCTGCCCTCCTGTCGGGGGGCGCGATCGGCAACCAAGGCCAGGAACTTCCACGCTCACGCGTGCAAGCAAAGTATCGTTAAAATAAAAAACCCAGACAAGCTGAAACAACTTGCCGACGACCGGAAAGTTGTGTATAGAAATATTTCCGCCCCACAAGTTGCAAACCGACTTTCCACAGAATTATACACAGCCGCTATTTGCTGTGCCGGCGGGCAAGCCAATCGCGACATCTTGCGCCCCCCGACCGGCTTGCCAGCGCGGCGCCGGGATGGAACCATGCCGGCACGTCGGCGGAGAAACCTGCAGGAAAAAGAGGCCGGGATGCGCTTCGGTCCAGGCGTGACGCTGAACGAGCCCGCCTTCATCCACGACAGCGCGCTGATCTACGGCAAGGTACGGATCGAGGCCGGCGCCTCGGTGTGGTGCAACGTGGCGATGCGCGCCGAGAACTACGAAATCGTCGTCGGGCCGCACAGCAACATCCAGGACTTCGTCATGATCCATGTCGGCGGGCAGACCGGCACCTATATCGGCAGCCACTGCTCGATCACCCACCATTGCACGATCCATGGCTGCACGATCGGCGACAATTGCCTGATCGGCATCAATGCCACGGTCATGGACGGCGCCGTGATCGGCGACAACTGCATCGTCGCCGGCCACACCATCGTCAAGGAAGGCACCGTGATTCCGGCCAATTCGGTGGTGATGGGCGTCCCCGGCAAGGTCGTGCGCGAGCGCAACAATTACGTCGCCAACCGGCTCAACGCCTTCCTTTACTGGCGCAACGGCCTGGCCTATGCCCGCGGCGAGCACCGCGAATGGGACCGGCCGGAGACGGTCGCCGCAGTCAAGCGCGAGATCGAGCGGCTGAACGCCGAATTTGCCGAACTGGACAAGGCCGGGTGATGATAGCCCCGGCTCGGGCGGCGCAGGAAAGCGGCCGCCCGGCCGTGTAACCAATCGACGGCGTCGGCAGCGCCGGCCGGGATCCGGGACGGGCCCGCCCCGGCCTGCCGGCCCGCGATGAACGAGGGTCGGTCCGGGCGAGGCATGGCCGAGGACGAGGCGCTGATGCAGCGGGTGGCGGAAGGCGACCACGCCGCCTTCGCGGCGCTGGTCGAACGCCACCTCGACCGCGCCGTTGCGCTGGCCCAGCGCATCACGGGCAACCGCAGCGACGCCGAGGCGCTGGCACAGGAGGCCTTCTTGCGGGGCTGGGTGAACGCGCCGCGCTGG
>CAYTWJ010000262.1:0-4869 GCA_964442055.1 uncultured Rhodospirillaceae bacterium
GGTAGATCAGGTCGCGGTTGGCGAGGTTGGCGCCGGTGAGCACCGAGGGCATGCGCCCGTGCACGCTGTTGAAGCCGTGGCTGGCGCCGAGGAAGTAGGTCGGCGTCTTCGACGAGCAGCCGATGCCGGAAAGCTTGGCGATGCGGTGCGGCGGCAGGTCGAGCTCGAAGCAGGCCTGGACGATGGCGGCGCTGATCGAATCGTGGCCGCAGCCGGCGCAAAGGGTCGAGACGGCGCCCTCGTAATCGCGCCGGGTGAAGCCGAGGCTGTTGGTCGGCAGCTTCGGATGATGCAGCTTGGGCTTGGCGAGATAGGTCATGGCACGGCCTTCTTCAGCGGCACGACGTTGAGCGCCGCCAGCCTCTGCTCGATTTCGCGGGCGATGAAGCGGGCGGTGATCGGCGTGCCGTCGTAATGCAGGATCGAGATCAGCCGGGCGGGGTCGACGCCGCACTCGGCGATCAGCAGGGTCTTGAGCTGGGCGTCGCGGTTCTGCTCGACGACGAAGACCTGGTCGTGGGCGGCGATGAACTCGGCGACGTCGTCGTGAAACGGGAAGGCGCGCAGGCGCAGCGTGTCCAGCGCCGCGCCGCGCCGCTCCAGCGCCTCCAGCGCCTCGACCATCGCCGGCGCCGTCGAGCCGAAATGGATCACGCCGATCCGGCTCGGCTGGCGCGCCGGCCGCAGCGCCGGGCGCGGCACCAGCGACTTGGCGGTCTCGAACTTGCGCAGCAGCCGCTGCATGTTGTCGACATAGACCGGCCCTTCCTCGCTGTAGCGGGCGTTGCGGTCCTTGGTCGTGCCGCGCGTGAAGAAGGCGCCGCGCCGCGGATGCGTGCCGGGATAGGTGCGGTAGGCAATGCCGTCGCCGTCGACGTCGAGATAGCGCCCGAAATCCTTGCCGGCCTCGAGCGCGGCGAAGTCCATCACCTTGCCGCGGTCGAAGCGGCGGGCGTCGTCCCAGGCCAGCGGCTCGCACAGCCAGTCGTTCATGCCGATGTCGAGATCGAGCATGACGAAGACCGGCGTCTGCAGCCGGTCCGCGAGATCGAAGGCGACGGCGCCGAACTCGAAGCATTCGCGCGGGTCCTCGGGGAAGAGGAGCACGTGCTTGGTGTCGCCGTGCGAGGCGTAGGCGCAGGCCAGGATGTCGGCCTGCTGGGTGCGCGTCGGCATGCCGGTCGAGGGGCCGCCGCGCTGGACGTCGAAGACGACCGCCGGGATCTCGGCGAAATAGGCGAGGCCGAGGAATTCCTGCATCAGCGAGATGCCGGGGCCCGAGGTCGCGGTGAAGGCGCGGGCGCCGTTCCATGCTGCGCCGATGACGATGCCGATGGCGGCCAGCTCGTCCTCGGCCTGGACGATGGCGTGGCGGTTCTTGCCGGTCGCCGGGTCGACGCGGAAGCGGCGGCAATAGCGGCCGAAGGCCTCGGCGAGCGAGGTCGACGGCGTGATCGGGTACCAGGCGGCGAACGTGACGCCGCCATAGACGCAACCGAGCGCCGCCGCCGAGTTGCCGTCGATGAAGATGCGGTCGCCGACCGCGTCGGCGCGGCGCACGGTGAGGCCGAGCGGGCATTGCAGGTGCGCCAGCGCCCAGTCGCGGCCGAGATGCAGCGCGTGCAGGTTGGGCTGGATCAGCTTGTCCTTGCCCTTGAACTGCTCGCCGATCAGGCCCTCGATCGCCGCCATGTCGAGGTCGAGCAGGGCGGCGAGGGCGCCGACATAGATGATGTTCTTGAACAGCTGGCGCTGGCGCGCATCGGTGTAGGTGCGGTTGCAGATCTCGGTCAGCGGCACGCCGATGACGCCGATGTCGGGGCGGAATTTCGACGGCGGCAGCGGCTTGCTCGAATCGTAGAAGAGGTAGCCGCCGGCCTCGATCGAGGCGACGTCCTGGTCCCAGGTCTGCGGGTTCATCGCCACCATCAGGTCGACGCCGCCGCGCCGGCCGCGCCAGCCGGCCTCGCACACCCGCACCTCGTACCAGGTGGGCAGGCCCTGGATGTTGGAGGGGAAGATGTTGCGCGACGTGACCGGCACGCCCATGCGCAGGATCGACCGGGCGAACAGCTGGTTGGCCGACGCCGAGCCCGAGCCGTTGACGTTGGCGAACTTGACGACGAAATCGTTGATGCGCTTTATCGGCTGCGACATGCGGCTCCCGCCTGCGCCATGTTGAGAAGGAATTTCTGCATGTCCCAGGCGCCGGTCGGGCAGCGCTCGGCGCACAGGCCGCAATGCAGGCAGACGTCCTCGTCCTTGGCCATCACGCGGCCGGTCTTGAGCGGCGCGGAGATATAGAGATCCTGCGCGCGGTTCTGGGCCGGAACCCGCAGCCGGCCGCGCAACTCGCCCTCGTTGGCGGCGGCCGTGAAATTGATGCAATCCACGGGGCAGATGTCGACGCAGGCATCGCACTCGATGCAAAGCGGCGTCGTGAACACCGTCTGCACGTCGCAGTTGAGGCAGCGCTGCGCTTCGCGCCAGGCGAGCTCGCGATCGAAGCCGAGCTCGACCTCGACCCTGATGTCGCGGAGCGCGGTCGCGGTCTCGCGCAGCGGCACCCGGTGGCGCGCCGCGAGCGAGACATCGTTGTCGTAGCTCCACTCGTGGATGCCCATCTTCTGGCTGACCAGGTCGACCTCGGGCGGCGGCCGCAACCGCGGATCCTCGCCCTGGCACAGGCGGTCGATGGTGATCGCTGCCTCGTGGCCATGCGCCACCGCCCAGATGATGTTCTTCGGCCCGAAGGCGGCGTCGCCGCCGAACAGCACCTTGGGCAGCGACGACTGGAAGGTGACGGGGTCGAGCACCGGCAGTCCCCAGCGGTCGAAAGCGATGCCGATGTCGCGCTCGATCCACGGGAACGCGTTCTCCTGGCCGACGGCGACGAGCACGTCGTCGCATGGCATGTGGACGTCGGGTTCGCCCGTCGGCACCAGGTCCCGCTTGCCGGTCCGGTCGTGGACCGCCTTCACCTTGGTGAAGACCATGCCGGTCAGGCGCCCGCTCTCGTGAATGAACGCCTTGGGCACGTGGTAGTTGAGGATCGGGATGCCTTCGTGCATCGCGTCCTCTTTCTCCCAGGGCGACGCCTTCATCTCCTCGAAGCCGCTCCGCACGACGACGCGCACGTCCTCGCCGCCGAGCCGCCTCGACGACCGGCAGCAATCCATCGCCGTGTTGCCGCCGCCGAGGACGATCACGCGCCTGCCGATCCGCTCGACATGGCCGAAGGAGACGCTCGCCAGCCAGTCGATGCCGAGATGGACGTTGGCGGCGGCTTCCCGGCGGCCGGGAATGTCGAGATCGCGCCCGCGCGGCGCGCCGGTGCCGACGAAGACGGCGTCGAAGCCCTCGGCGAGCAGCGCCTTGAGGCTGTCGACGCGCCGGCCGAAGCGCGACTCGGCGCCGAGATCGAGGATGTAGCCGACCTCCTCGTCGATCACGCTCTCCGGCAGGCGGAACTTCGGGATCTGGCTGCGGATCATGCCGCCGGCGCGGGCCATCTCGTCGAACAGCACCACCTGGTAGCCGAGCGGCAGCAGGTCGCGCGCCACCGTCAGCGAGGCCGGCCCGGCGCCGACCAGCGCGACGCGCTTGCCGTTCTTCTGCGCCGGCACGGCGGGCAGGAAGCGGCGGAAATCCTCCTTGTTGTCCGCGGCGACGCGCTTCAGGCGGCAGATCGCCACCGGCTCCTTTTCGATGCGGCCGCGCCGGCAGGCCGGCTCGCACGGCCGGTCGCAGGTGCGGCCCAAAATGCCGGGGAAGACATTGGACTTCCAGTTGATCGCGTAGGCCTCGGTGTAGCGGCCGGCGGCGATCAGGCGAATGTATTCGGGCACCGGCGTATGCGCCGGGCAGGCCCATTGGCAATCGACGACCTTGTGGAAATAGTCGGGCACGCTGATGTCGGTGGGCTTCACTGCCGCCTCCGTTCCCGCATCCGTTCAGCGCGCGCTTTGTCCCGACGCCGGCCGACCCGTCGGACGATTACGCCGGCCCGTTCCGCCTCGAAGTGCTGACGAGAACGCTAGCCAAGACCGCAGCCCAGGCGCACCCATCGCGGCGCTCCGGGCGGGTCGCTCGGTCTCGAGCATCGACACGAAAATCCATGTTTCCTCCGCCGGCCGAGCCGCCACCTTGTCACAATGCCTTCGCGACGGTGGGGAGCCGATATTTGCAGCAAAGCTTGCCCCATTGCCTGCAGGGGCGCAAGTGCACCTCGGCACCCGCGGCGCCACCTCCGGCAGCCGAATCGTCCTTGACGTGCAACGGCTTGGCAGGCCCGGCGGTCAGCCATGCATGGGCGACGAAGCCCCTTCGCGCTCAGCTGCCGGGCCGGAAGCGGAATCGGGCCTTGGGCGGCATCGCCATGGGGCGCCAGCGCGGCCGGCGCTCGCGACGCGAACCACCGAGGTCCTCGTTCCACAGCCGCCGCTGCAGCATGTAAAGCGCCACCAGGAGGACCAGCAGCGACATCAGGAAGATGGGCCAAAGACCGCCCATGGCCGACCCGCCAGCCGCCGAACCTTCGCCGCTGGCAGGGCCGGGGGCACGGCCGCCCGACGCGGCGCCGGACTGCTCGCCTGCTGCGGGCGATTGTCCGGCGATCAGTTTCATCTCGGCCGACGGCCCGGCAGCGGTTTCGAATCGAGCCGGATCGCCAAGCCCCCCGTCGCGGGCCGCCAGGGTGATGCCGGAGCCCAAGCCGTCGCCGGCGCCGCCCGCGCCGCCACCAATCGCGCCGCCGAGCGCGAGATCGCCGCCTCCGCCGGCGCTGCCTCCTCCTGCGCCGCCACCGGTTCCGCCGGCACCGGAACCCGCGGCGCCGCCAGCCGCGCCGCCGCCAACGCCGCCGCTGGC
>CAYTWJ010000263.1:0-1271 GCA_964442055.1 uncultured Rhodospirillaceae bacterium
CGATGCGCGGGCCGTCGGCGCCGGCCTCGACCTCGCAGTCGGCGAGCGCCATGCGCACCGAATTGGGGATCGCCCGCGGCACCAGGTCGCGCACCAGCACCTTGCCCTCGCGCGAGATGATGGTGGCGAGCGCGTGCGCCAGCATCACGCCGGGGTTGGCAAGGAGCCCGCCCCAGTTGCCCGAATGGTGCCCGCCCTCGCGCAAGGTGAGCGAGAACTCGATGTTCATCGCCCCGCGCGCGCCCATGAAGAGGGTCGGCCGGTCGGGGGCCAGCCGCGGCCCGTCGGAGGCCATCAGGAGATCGGCCTTGAGCTGGTCGCGCTCGGCGGCGCAGAAGGCGTGGATGCCGGGCGAGCCGATCTCCTCGCTGGTCTCGAGGAAGACGATCGAGTTGAAGCCGAGCCGGCCGCGCACCGCCAGCACCGCCGCCAGCGCGGCGATGTTGATCGAATGCTGGCCCTTGTTGTCGGCGACGCCGCGGCCGTAGATGCGCTCGCCTTCGCGGGTCAGCCGCCAGGGATCGAGGCCCTGCCGCCATTCCGGCTCGAGCCCGCGCACCACGTCGCCGTGGCCGTAGGTGAGCACGGTCGGCAGGCGCGCGTCCTCGATGCGGCGCGCGATGAGGAACGGGCCGCCCCCCGCCTCCGGGTTCTCGAACACCTCGACGCCGTAGCCGAGCGCGGCCAGCGTCGGCGCCATCTCGTCGTTGAGATAGGCGTAGAGCTGCGGCCGGCTCGCCGGCACCTGGCTCTCGCTGCGGATGGCGACGCGGCGGGCCAGGTCGGCGAGGAAGCTGCCGTCGTCGAACGACGCCGCCAGCCGGTCGATCACCGCCTGCCGGCTCATGCCCGGCCTCCCGCCGACCAGGCGGCGAAGGTCGGCCCGAGCGGGTTCATCCGCACCTCGGGGCGCAGGCGCCGGAACGGCAGCTTGGCCGGATCGACGATCATCGCGCCGGGCGATTCGACCACCAGCACGTCCTCGGCGATCGGCTCGAAATCGGCGCGGAAATGCACCGAGCTCTTGAGCGCGACGATCCTCTCGCGCGCCGGCTCGACGCCGAGATGGCGGAAGGGGGCCTGGTCCATCGGCTGCATCTTGCGCTCGGCCACCACCACCCGCGTGCCCTCGGCCGCCAAGAGCGCCATCGGCCCGAGCTCGAGGTTCCAGCCCTTCAGCATCGGCCCGTGGCAGGTGAAGCGGCCGTCGCCCAGCCGCTCGACCCGCCAGGGGCGGTGCAGCGGCCGCTCTGCGCTGCCGGGCGACTTGG
>CAYTWJ010000263.1:1281-4855 GCA_964442055.1 uncultured Rhodospirillaceae bacterium
GGTGTCCGGCCCGGATCACGATGCTTGTATAGCCGAGGCCGATGGTGAGCTCGGCGCCGGCGCCGGCGGCGTGCGCCTCGCCGGCCGCCTCGGCGTCGTGCAGGATGCCGAGCACCGCGTCCTCGGCGCGCTGGCGGATCAGCGCGGCGAGCAGCCCGACGGTGTCGGCGCTGCCGCCGGCGCCGGGATTGTCCTGGGTGTCGGCGAGCAGGATCGGCCGCCCCGCCTGGCGCGCGCGCCGCATCGCCTCGACAACCGCCTCGTCGGGCTGCCAGAGCTTGCCGGCATAGCGCGGCTCGGCCGCCATGACCAGGCGCGCGAGTTCGTCGGCCGCGGCCTCGACCGCCGCCGCGTCCCAGCCGTAGGCCATCACCGCCGGGCCGCAATGCCGGATGTCGGCGGCGGGGAAGCCCGGCGTGAACGAGGCGCTGGCGACGGCGCCGCGCGCGAGGCCGGCGAGCGCCTCGTAGATGCCGCGCGAGGGCTCGATGGTCGTGCATTGCCAGGTCAGCGGGATCAGGTAGGGGAGCTGGCGGTAGGCCTTGTGCGGCGCCCGCCCGCGCGAAAGCATGTCGACCAGCAGCCGCGCCGCCGCCGCGCCGGTCTCGGCCATGTCGACATGCGGATAGGTGCGGTAGGCGACGAGGCCGTCGCTCAGCGCCGCCATCTCGGGCGTGGTGTTGGAATGGAGGTCGAGGCTGGCGACGATGCGCACCTCGGGGCCGACCACGGCGCGCATGCGCCGCAGGAGCTCGCCCTCCGGGTCCTCGACATGCTCGGCGACCATCGCGCCGTGCAGGCTGAGATGGACCGCGTCGAGCGGCAGCGCCGCCCGCAGATCCTCGACCATCATCGCGACGATGCGCTCGAAGGCGTCGCGGGTGACGTAGCCCGAGGGCGTGGTCGCGGTCCACACGAGCGGCGCGATCCCGGCGCCGGCCTCGCGCAGCACGCCGAGCGCGCCCTCGATCGCGGTGTTCATGCCGGCGAAGCGCGTGAGCAGCGCCGGCCCGCGCGTCAGCGGCGGCCGGTCCGCCGCCTCGGCGAAGTCGGCAAAGGCCGTCGGCTGCGGCTGGAAGGTGTTGGTCTCGTGCATGAAGCCGCCGACGGCGACCCGGCGGCCTTTTATCGCGCCCACGCGTCCTCCCTAGCCAAATGTCAAAAAACGTTCTCGCCCACCCTCGCACCTCGACAAGCTCTGTGTGAGGGAAGGCATTTTCGAAGGCCGGGCCTCACCCTGAGCCCGTCGAAGGGTGAGGCCAGGCAAGAAAGCTGATTCTTTCCGCATCCTGCTAGATCGCCCCGGCGCCGTAATAGTCGCGCGCCGCGGCGGCGCCGATCTTGCCGTCGGCGAGGTCGGCGGCGACCAGCCCGGCGCCGCGTTCCGCCGGCTCGCCGAAGCCGCCGCCGCCGGCGGTCTCGACCACCACCCGGTCGCCCGCATGCAGCACGGTGACCAGCTTCGACGGGACCACCTCCTCGCGCCCGTCGGCGCGGCGGATCACCGAGCGCGCCAGCGCCCCGTCGCCGCCGCCGGCGCGGCCGCGCGCCGGGCAGTAGTGGCGCTCGCCGCGATGGGTGAAGGTGACCTCGCCCGACAGCACCTCGTATTCGCGCACGATGCCGAGCCCGCCGCGCCGCGCCCCCGGCCCGCCGGAATCGCGCCGCAGCGCGGTGCGGTGCACGCGCACCGGCGCCTCCATCTCGAAGGCCTCGGCCGGCAGGTTCATGCAGTTGGTGGCGTCGGTCTCGATCACGTCGACGCCGTCGCGCCCGCGCGAGGCGCCGCTGCCCGAGGCGATCATCTCGCCGACGACGTAGCGCGAGCCGTCGGCGCGCTGGCCGCCGAACATCAGGATCACCAGCTCGCCGCCGGAATCGGCCGGCACCCGCTCGGGCAGCGCCTCGGCGAAGGCGCCGAGAATGCAGCCGGTGATGCGCTTGATCGTCGCCGTGCGCGAATTGACCGGCGCCGGCTCCGCCGGGTTGACCAGGCTGTCCGGCGGCAGCTTCAGCGTCACCGGCCGGAAGCAGCCGCCGTTGGTCGGGATGGTCGGGTCGGTGATCGCGCGCAGCGCGAAATAGGCCGCCGCCTGGCTGCCCGAGGGCACGCAGTTGAACGGCCCGCGCACCTGCGGGCTGGTGCCGGCGAAGTCGACGGTCATGGCGCCGCCCTGCACCGTCACCGCGACCTCGATGCGGATGCGCCGGTCGAGCTCGATGCCGTCGTTGTCGAGGAAATCGACGTAGCGGTAGGTGCCCTCGGGGATGGCGCGCAGCGCATTGCGGGTCATCGTCTCCGAGCGGTCGAGCAGCTCGTCGAAGATGGCGAGCAGCTGGTTCTGCCCGAAGCCGTCGGCGAGCTCGACCAGCCGGCGCGCGCCGACCGTGCAGCCGGCGACCTGGGCGTTGAGGTCACCGATGAAGGTGTCGGGGATGCGGACGTTGCGGCGCAGCATCTTGACCAGCGTGTCGTTGACGACGCCGCCGTCGCGCAACTTCAGCGCCGGGATGCGGATGCCCTCCTGGAAGACCTCGGTGGCGTTGGTCGGCACCGAGCCCGGCGCCATGCCGCCGACGTCCTGGTGGTGGGTCATGGTGGCGCTGAGCGCGATCGGCCGGCCCTTATGGAAGACCGGCGCGACCAGCGCGATGTCGGGCAGGTGGGTGCCGCCGAGATAGGGGTCGTTGAGGATGTAGATGTCGCCGTCGCGCATCGCGCCGACCGGGAACTCCTTGAGCAGCGTGCCGACGATCGGGATCAGGGTGGCGAGATGGATCGGCACCGCGATCGCCTGCGCCAGCGTCTCGCCTTGCGGCGTGAACAGGCTGGCCGAGGCGTCGAGGCCCTCCTTGACGATCGGCGAGAACGAGCTCTTGAGCAGCGTCATCTCCATCTCGTTGGCGATGCCGTCGAGCTTGTTGCGCACCACCTCGACCGTCACCGGGTCGAGCGCCGCGCCGCCGTTGCCGTTCCGCGCCATGCCGTGCCCTCCGCCGCGACTCTAGCCGCCGTCCCGCGTCATCACCAGATTGCCGTGGCCGTCGACGCGGGCGCGCCAGCCCGGCTCGACCAGGGTGGTGGTGTCGTCCTGCTCGATCACCGCCGGCCCCTCGACCGTGTCGCCGGGCGCCAGCGCGGCGCGGTCCCAGATCGTCGCCGCGACCGGCGACGCCGGCTCGGCCAGCAGGATCGGGCGGCGGCCTTTGAGGGCCGGCCGGCCGCTCGGCCGCCACGGGCCGTCGTCGAGCTCGGGCCCGGCCAGCGCCTGGTGGACGCTGCGCAAGTTGACCAGCCGCGCCGGCGCCTCGGTGGCGTGGCCGTAGACGCGGTCGTGGGCGGCGACGAAGTCGCGGTGGAGCCGGGCCAGCGCATCGGGCGCCGCGGGATCGAGCGGCACCTCGAGATGGTAGGCCTGGCCGATGTAGCAGACATCGGCGAAGTAGCCGACGCGCGGCGCGAGGCCGTCGAGCCGCTCGTGCGCCATCAGCGCGGCGCAGGCGCGGTCGAGCCCGGCCAGCACCGCCGCCACCTCGGCCATCGCCAGCCCGGCGAGCGCCCGGGCGAAGGCCT
>CAYTWJ010000264.1:0-4854 GCA_964442055.1 uncultured Rhodospirillaceae bacterium
CAACGCCTCGACCCAGTTCGCCGACGGCGGCGAGTTCGGCATGGGCGCCGAGATCGGCATCGCCACCGGCAAGCTGCACGCCCGCGGCCCGGTCGGGGTCGAGCAGCTCACCTCGTTCAAGTACGTGGTGCACGGCTCGGGCCAGGTGCGGCCATAGCCATCGGCATGCTGGCTACCTTCGGGCGCGGGCGCCGGCGCAGCGGCCTGCTCGGCGGCTCGTTCAATCCGGCACATGGCGGCCATCGCCATGTCAGCCTGCTGGCGCTCAAGCGCCTGCGGCTGGACCAGATCTGGTGGCTGGTCAGCCCCCAGAATCCGCTCAAGCCGGTCGCCGGCATGGCGCCGCTCGCCGACCGCCTGGCCTCCGCCCGCCGCGCCGCCCGCCACCCGCGGCTCAAGGTCACCGATATCGAGGCGCGACTGCGCACCCGCTACACCGCCGATACGCTGGCGGTGCTGCGCCATCGCTTCCCGCGCTGCCGCTTCGTCTGGATCATGGGCGCCGACAACCTCGTCCAGGTGCACCGGTGGGACCGCTGGACCAGCATCTTCCGCCTTGTTCCGATTGCGGTTTTCGACCGCCCCGGCTATGCTTTCCGGGCGCTGGCCAGTCGGGCGGCGCAGCGCTTCCGCGAGCGCCGCGTCCGCGAATCGGAAGCCGGCAGCCTGGCCGAACGGGCCGCACCGGGGTGGATTTTCCTGCACGGCGCGCGCCATCCGGCCTCGGCGACCGACATCCGCAAACGGCGCGCGGCGGCCCGACGTCTGGCGGAAAGAGTGCCGCGTACCCATATGACGAGTGTCCGGTCAAGCCAGAGAAGGAGCGACCAGCCATAGCCAGGAAATCCCGCGTCCAGGCAGCCAGCGACCGCCTGCTCAGTCAGGTCATCCGATCGCTCGAAGACGACAAGGCTGAAAACGTCGTCACCATCGATCTCCACGGCAAGAGTTCCATCGCGGATCATATGGTCATCGCCAATGGCCGGTCCGCCCGCCAGGTCGGCGCCATCGCCGAGCATCTGGTCGAGCGGCTCAAGGCCGACGGCGGGCTGCGCGTCCGCGTCGAAGGAATGCGCAGCGCCGACTGGGTGCTGATCGATGCCGGTGACGTGATCGTGCACGTGTTCCGACCCGAGGTGCGCACGTTCTACAACCTTGAAAAGATGTGGTCGGTGCAATTGCCCGCGGAGGCGGTGGCGGTGTAGCCGCCGCCCTCGGCGAACCCTCCCGGGCGTCGGCGCGACATTGTCGAGGCGGGCGATGCGCATCACCATCGCCTGCGTCGGCAAGGCCCGGGCCGGACCGGAAAAGGCGCTGTTCGACGCCTATCGGCGCCGGCTGCCCTGGGCGGTCGAGCTGCGCGAGGTCGAGGAGAAGCGTCCCCTGCCGGCGGCGCGGCGCATGGCGCGCGAGGGCGAGCTGCTGCTGGCCGCCATTCCCTACGGCGCCACGCTCATCGCCCTCGACGAGCGCGGCCAGGCACTGGCGAGCGCCGAATTCGCCGTCAAGCTCGGCCGCTGGCGCGACAGCGGGGCGGGCGAGCTGGCCTTCGCCATCGGCGGCGCCGACGGCCTCGACAACATGGTTAAGACGCGCGCCACCCTGCTGCTGTCGCTCGGAGCGATGACCTGGCCGCACCTTCTGGCGCGGGTGCTTTTGATCGAGCAGCTTTACCGAGCGCACAGCATTCTCGCCGGCCACCCCTATCACCGGGCATGACCGCCGGCTAGGAAACCCGACGCCGCATCCTATATAAGACTGCCATGCCGACACGCCCCCAAGCCCTCCCGCGCCCGGTGGTGCTGTGCATCCTCGACGGCTGGGGCCTGCGTGACGATCCGACCAGCAACGCGGTGGCGCTGGCGCGCACCCCGGTCTGGGACCGGCTGCGCGCCACATGCGCCACGGCGCGCATCAGCACCTCGGGCGCCGATGTCGGGCTGCCCGACGGGCAGATGGGCAATTCCGAGGTCGGCCACATGAATATCGGCGCCGGCCGCATCGCCGTGCCCGACCTGCCGCGCATCGACGCCGCGATCGCCGACGGCACGCTGGCCGGCAACGCCGTGCTGCAGGCCGGCCTCGCCCGGCTGAAGGCGAGCGGCGGCACGCTGCACCTGATCGGGCTGCTGTCGCCCGGCGGCATTCATTCGCACCAGGATCATCTGGCCGCGCTGGCGCGGCTCGCCGCCGGCGGCGGCGTGAAGGTCGCGGTGCACGCGCTGCTCGACGGCCGCGACACGCCGCCGCAAAGCGCGCTCGGCTATCTGGCGGATTTCGAGCGGGCGATCGCTGGCGCGCCCGACATCCGCATCGCCACCGTCGGCGGGCGCTATTTCGGCATGGACCGCGACAAGCGCTGGGAGCGGGTCGCCCAGGCCTATGCCGCGATCGTCGAGGGCAAAGGGGCAGGTGCGAGCGATGCCGCCGGGGCGGTGCGCCAGGCCTACGCGGCGGACGAAACCGACGAGTTCGTCACCCCGACCGTGATCGGCGACTATGCCGGCATGCGCGACGGCGACGGCCTCTTGATGGCGAATTTCCGCGCCGACCGCGCGCGGCAAATCCTCACCGCGCTGCTGGAGCCGCATTTCGACGGCTTTGCGCGCGGCCGCACGGTGCGCTTCGCTGCCGCGCTCGGCATGGTCGAATACTCGGCGCAGCTCAACGAGCGGCTGGACACGCTGTTCGCGCCGGTGCGCCTCGCCAAGACGCTCGGCGAGCTGGTGTCGGCCGCCGGCATGACGCAGCTGCGCATCGCCGAGACCGAGAAATACGCGCACGTCACCTTCTTCCTCAACGGCGGCGAAGAGCGCGTCTTCGCCGGCGAGGACCGCATCCTGGTGCCCTCGCCCAAGGTGAAGACCTACGACCTGCAGCCGGAGATGTCGGCGCCCGAGGTCACCGACAAGCTGGTGGCGGCGATCGCCTCGGGCAAGTACGACCTGATCGTCGTCAACTACGCCAATCCCGACATGGTCGGCCATACCGGCATCCTGGCGGCGGCCATCCGCGCGGCGGAATGCGTCGACGGCTGCCTCGGCCGGGTCGAGGCGGCGGTCGCCGCCGCCGGCGGCGTGCTGTTCGTCACCGCCGACCACGGCAATCTCGAAGAGATGCGCGACCCGGCCTCGGGCCAGCCGCATACCCAGCACACCACCAACCTGGTGCCGGCGATCCTGGTCGGACCGGGCGCGGCCAGCTATCGCCTGGTCGACGGGCGCCTCGCCGACATCGCGCCGACATTGCTGCACTTCCTCGGCATCGCACAGCCCGCCGAGATGACCGGCCGGTCGCTGCTGCGCCCCGCAAGCGACGAGAGCGCCGCGAAACGCCGTGCGCGCGCCTGAAACGGCCGCCGCGCTCGCCGCTGCCGTCGCAGGCTTCCTGCTGCTCGCCGCCGTCCCTCTCCCGAGCCCGGCCTTCGCCCAGGACCGCGACGCCGCCAAGCGGCTCGAAGGGGTGCGCAAGGAGCTCGAACAGAGCCAGGAACGCCAGCGCGCCCTCGAAGGCGAGGCGACGCGGCTCGGCGGCGAGCTGGCGGCGGTGCGCCAGCGCCAGGTCGTCACCGCCGCGCGCCTGCAGGAGCAGGAAGAAGAAGTGACGCGGCTGGAGCGGCGACTCGACGTGCTCGCCGCCGAGGAGGGGCTGAAGAGCGCGGCGCTCGCCGCCCGCCGCGATGAGCTCTCGCTCACGCTTGCCAGCCTGGTGCGCATCGCGCGCCGGCCGCCGGTCGCCATGCTGCTGGCGCCGGGCGAGGCGCTCGACATCGTGCGCGCCTCGCAACTGGTTGCCGCCACCGTGCCCGAGATCGACGGCCGGGCCCGCGCGCTCGGCGAGGAGCTGGCGGCCCTGGCCGTGCTGCGCCGGGCGATCGCCGCCGAGCAGATCGCGCTCGGCCGCGCCATCGACCGGCTCGAGCGCGACCGCGCCGAGCTGGAGGGGCTGCAGGCCGAGATGCAACAGGCGCAGCGCGACGCCTTGGCGGCCGGCCGCGAGGAGACGCGGCGCGCGGCGCGGCTGGCCGAGGTCGCGCGCGACCTCGAGGCCCTGGTGAGCCGCCTCGCCGAGGCCGGGCGGCGCGAGGCGGAAAGCCGGGCGGCGCCGCAGGTCGCCCGCCTGCCCGATTCCCGGCCGCCGGCGGCCGGGGCCGGCCGGGTACAGCCGGTCCGCGGCCGCCTGGTCGGCCGCTTCGGCGAGGCCGGGGAGAACGGCGCCACCCTCAAAGGAGTGAAGATCGAGACCCGCGCCGAGGCCCAGGTGGTGGCGCCAGCCGACGGCAAGGTCGTCTTCGCCGGGCCGTTCCGTGGCTATGGGCTGCTCTTGATCATCGCGCACAGCGGCGGATATCATAGTTTGCTTGCGGGATTCGCCCGTATCGACAGCGTCGTCGGCCAGTGGCTGCTGGCCGGGGAGCCGGTCGGGCTGATGGGCGGCGATGCCGCCGCGAAACCGACGCTTTATGTTGAAGTGCGCCTGAAGGGCGAGCCGGTCAATCCGACGCCGTGGCTCGCGGCGGGCGAAAGAAAGGTCAGCGGATAATGCGTAATTTCCTGCTCGGGGGCGTGACCGCCCTCGCACTGATGACCACGGTGGGCCTGCTCACCGTGCCCGGCACCGGCCCGAACGCGGCCAGCTCGGAGACCTACCGTCAGCTCACCCTGTTCGGCGACGTCTTCGAGCGGGTGCGCAACGACTATGTCGATGAGCCGAGCGATTCGCAGATGGTCGAGTCGGCGATCAACGGCATGCTCAGCGCCCTCGATCCCCATTCGAGCTATCTCAACCCGAAGAGCTACCGCGACATGCAGGTGCAGACCCGCGGCGAGTTCGGCGGGCTGGGCATCGAAGTCA
>CAYTWJ010000265.1:0-1265 GCA_964442055.1 uncultured Rhodospirillaceae bacterium
CGACGACCTGGCCCGGTTCTGCCGCCGACTCGCCGGTTCCGCCTTCGTCACCGTCGATACCGAGTTCATGCGCGAGAGCACCTACTGGCCGCGCCTCTGCCTGGTGCAGGTGGCGGGGCCGGCCGAGGCGCGCGCAATCGACCCCATGGCGCCCGGTATCGACCTCGGCCCGCTGTTCGACCTGCTGCGGGCGCCGGACACGCTCAAGGTCTTCCATGCCGCGCGCCAGGACCTCGAAATCTTCTATCACCTGATGGGCGAGGTTCCGGCGCCGCTTTTCGACACCCAGGTCGCGGCAATGGTCTGCGGCTTCGGCGAGCAGGTCGGCTACGAGACGCTGGTCAGCCAGCTCGCGCGCGCCTCCATCGACAAGTCGTCGCGCTTCACCGACTGGTCGAGGCGGCCGCTCACCGACCGCCAGCTGCAATACGCGCTCTCCGACGTCACCCACCTGCACACCGTCTACGACAAGCTGGCGGCGCGTCTGGCTCGCTCCGGCCGGGCGGACTGGCTGGCCGAGGAGATGGCGATCCTGAGCGATCCGCAGACCTACGCTCTGCGCCCCGAGGAGGCATGGCGGCGCATCAAGACGCGCTCGGCCCGGCCCCGCCTGGTTGCCATCCTGCGCGAGGTCGCGGCCTGGCGCGAGATCGAGGCCCAGCTCCGCGACGTCCCGCGCGGGCGCATCCTGCGCGACGAGGCAATGATCGAAGTCGCCGCCAACCCGCCGCGCAGCGTCGATCAGCTGGCGCGTGTCCGCGGCCTGCCGCGCTCGCTGGCCGAGGGGCGGACGGGCGAGGCCCTGCTGGCGGCGGTTGCACGCGGGCTGGACATCCCCGAGGACCGGCTGCCCGCCGTCGCGCGCGAGGAGCCGCTGCCCAAGGGCATCGGCCCGCTGGTCGAGCTGCTCAAGGTGCTGCTCAAGCTGAAATGCGACGAGAACGACGTGGCGCAGAAGCTGGTCGCCTCGGTCGCCGATCTCGAGCTCATCGCCGCTCGCGACGACGCCGACGTGCCGTGCCTGCACGGCTGGCGACGCGAGATCTTCGGCGCCGCCGCGCTCGACCTCAAGCACGGCCGCCTGGGCCTCGCCGCCCGCGGCCGCCGCATCGCGCTCATCGCGCTCGCCCCCGCCGCGGCCGACTGACCGGCGCCCCGGCGGCGACCCGGCCGCCACCCCTTCGTTAAACCGAAGTTAAGCCTTGTCTGCCACCCTCGTTCGGACGGGGCGAGCAGACCAGATGGCGGCCACGACAAGGCCTTAC
>CAYTWJ010000265.1:1275-4767 GCA_964442055.1 uncultured Rhodospirillaceae bacterium
CCGGGTGGCGACCGGGGCTGCGCCTGACCGCGGTCGTGGCCGGGTTGTCGTTCATTGCCTTCGTCGTCGGCGGTCTCGGCTATCGGGCCATCGAGGCGCGCCAGCAGGCCCTCGACGTCGCGATGCGGACCAACGAGGCACTCGCGCGCACGCTGGCCGAGCATGCGCTCGGCACGCTGCGCGGCGTCGACGAGGCCCTGATCGGCATCGCCGACGCAGTGACCCGGATGCCCGAAGCCGGGGCACCCGGCGACTGGCGCATCGTCGAATGGCTCAACCGGCGCCTGACCTTCCTGCCGCAAGTCCGCTCGATCATCGTCACCGACGCGAACGGCCGGCTGCTGCATGATTCCGAGACCACGCGGCCGCAACGTCTCGATCTTTCCGGCCAGGAGTATTTCGCCGTCCCGCGAGACGATCGCGAGCAGGGGCTCTATGTCGGCCGGCCGCTGCCGGACCGCGACAGCGGCCGCTGGATGCTGCCGGCCAGCCGCGCCCTGATCGATGCCCAGGGCAATTTTGCCGGCATCGTGCTCGCCATCGTCGAGCCCTACCACTTCGCCGATTTCTACGCCTCGATCGCGCCCGCGGCCGCGGTGCTGACGCTGATGCACAGCGACGGCACGCTGATCGCGCGCCATCCGCGCCACGAGGAGGCGGTCGGGCAGCTCGCCGGCATCAGCTTCTTCTGGGAGCAGCCCGGGCGCCGGAGCGCCGACACGCTCTGGTTGTCGGCGCGCACGGGCGACCAGGCGCAACTCATCAGCTACCGCACCCTCGACTCGCCCCCGCTGGTGGTCGCCGTGCGCTCGTCGAGCGCCGACATACTGGCGGCCTGGCGCCGCGATTTCAGCGACCAGGCGGTACTGGTATCGCTGGCCTGTTTCGGCATAGCGCTACTGACCCTCGCCGTTCTGCGCCAGATTCGCCAGCGCGAGGACAGCGAGCGGCGCCTCGCCGACTTCGCCGAGATTTCTTCCGACTGGCTGTGGGAAACCGACCGCGAGCTACGCTTCATCTACATCTCCGAGCGCATCGAGGCGGTCGTCGGCGTCGCCCCGGCTGCCCTGCTCGGTCGCCGGCGGGCCGAGATCGGCGCCAGCGATCCCGACATCGACTGGGCCCGGCACAAGGACGATCTCGCCCATCGCCGCCCGTTCCGCGACTTCGTCTATCCGTACCGGCGGGACGACGGCACGGTGCGTTACTTCCGCGTCAGCGGCAAGCCGGTGTTCGACCGGGCGGGAAACTTCGTCGGCTATCGCGGCGCCGGCAGCGACGTCACGGCGATGCGCGAGGCCGAGGCGCGGCTGCGCCACAGCGAGCACGAACTGCGCGTGTTCTTCGAGCAGGCCCCGATCGGCATGGCGATCATCGCCATCGACGGCACAATCCGGCGGGCCAATCCGGCCTTCGCGGCCATGCTCGGTTACGCCGCGCACGAGATCGAAGGTCGCGGCGGCGGCACATTCACCCACCCCGAGGACATCGCCGCCGCCCTGGCGGCGCAGAAGAAGCTGCTCGGCGGCGGGATCGATACCTTGACCCTGGAGAACCGCTTCCGGCATCGCGACGGCGCCGTCCTGCACTGCCTGGTCACGCTGTCGCCGGTGCGCAACGGCAGCGGCCAGCCGACCCACCTCATCGCGCAGGTGGTCGATATCACCGCGCGCAAGCAGGCGGAGGAGCAGCTGCGCAACGCCAAGGAGGAGGCCGAGCTGTCGAGCCGCGCCAAGACCGAGTTCCTCGCCAACATGAGCCACGAGCTGCGCACGCCGCTCAATGCCATCATCGGCTTCGCGGAAATGATCGAGCAGCAGATCCTCGGCCCCGTCCAGCCCGCGAAATACCGCAGCTACGCCGGCGACATCCACAGCAGCGGCGTGCACCTGCTCACCCTGATCAACGACATCCTCGATCTGTCGCGGATCGAGGCCGGCAAGGTGGACCTGCAGCCGCAGGACTTCGACCTGCGCGAGCTGTGCGAGGAAGCCTTCAAGCTGGTCGAACTGCGCGCGCAGCGCGACGGAATCCTGCTCAAACTGCAGCTGCCCGAGGCCCCGCTGCGGCTGCGCGCCGACCGCCGCGCGGCGCTGCAGGTCCTGCTCAATCTGCTCAGCAACGCGATCAAGTTCACGCCCGAAACCGGCAACGTGACGCTCTCCGCCGTGCCCCGCGGCCAGCGCTGCGCCCTGTCGGTCGCCGACACCGGGATCGGCATTCCCGGCGACGCGCTGCAGCGCCTGGGCCGCCCGTTCGAGCAGGTGGACAACGTGTTCAACCGGCGGCGCGAGGGCAGCGGCCTCGGCCTCGCCGTCTGCCGCCGCCTGGTCGAGATGCACGGTGGCCGGGTGGTCATCGCCAGTCGGCTGGGCGCCGGCACGACGGTGACCGCCGATCTGCCGCTCGCCCCGGTGCTGCAAGCCCGCGCCGCCGGCTCCTAGCGCCCCTTCTCCCCCAGCCGGATCTGGGCCTCGCGGTTCATCGCCCTGGCCAAAGTGTCGAGCCGGCGCTGCACGATCTCGCCGGCGAGCGCCTCGGCAGGCGGCGGCAATTCCAGCACCAGCCGCTGCGCGGTCGTCTTCAGCCGCGCCAGAACCAGCACGTCCGGCGTGCCGCCCGACAGCGTATGGGCGAGGCGCAGGCCGAGGCCGAGCCGCAGCGCCCGGTCGAGCGACGCCGCGTCGAGAAGCTGATGCGCCGGTCGAACCACCGCGTCGTCGATGCCGCCCTGGTAGCGCGCATAGACGATCATCGCGAGGAACGCGCGCCCCTGATGGTCGATGCCGGCAAAGGGGGCGTGGAGGATGCGGCCGAAGGCCTGTTCGCCGCGATGATCGGGGTGGACGCGCCAGGTGATGTCGGAGAGCAAGGCCGCGGCAAGGCGCAGACGCTGTTGCTCCGCCGTCTCGCGCTCGGCCAGCGGCGCGACGAATTCGGCAAGCTCGGGGCCATGCTCGGCGAAGCGGCCGTCGCGGCGGGCCAGATCGCGGCAGGCGGCGATCAGCGGGTCCTCGCGCCGTTCGGCGGGCGCGAGCCCGGCATAGTAAAGGCCCTCGCGCAGGCCGTTGGCGGAGAAGATCACCTCGCTCGGCTCGGCCAGCTTGATCAGCCGGCGCAGCACCAGGGCCGCCAGCGGCAAGGTGTCGACACGCCGCCGCGACACGCCTTCGATGCGGGCCAGCGATTCCTTGCTCTGTCGGCCGAGCAGCCGGGCGAGGTCGCCGGCGACCTCGCGGTCCAGCCGGTAATGATGGATGACGCGCACCGGATAGGCGGTCTGCGCCATGTGGATGCGGGCAATGGCACGCCAAGCGCCGCCGACGAGGTAGAGTCGGCGGTCCTTCAGACGGTCGAGCCAGCCCAGCTTCTTCAGTTCGCTATCGACGAAGTCGCGCACCGCGCCGTAGCCGCCCAGGCCGGCGAGGCGGAAGGGGCCGAGCGGCAGCGTCGCGGTTTCGCCGATCTCGCCCATCGCCAGGCGGACGAGCT
>CAYTWJ010000266.1:0-4759 GCA_964442055.1 uncultured Rhodospirillaceae bacterium
CGTCGATGGTGGCGAGGTCGCCCGTGTGCATCCACCGTGCGGCGTCGATCACCTCGGTCGTCTTGGCGGCATCGTCCCAGTAGCCGCGCATCACCGAGTAGCCGCGGGTGCACAGCTCGCCGGACTTGCCCACCGGCACGATGCGCCCCTGCTCGTCGACGATCTTGACCTCGACATGGGGATGGATGCGGCCGACCGTGCTCACCCGCCGCTCGATCGGATCGTCGACGCGCGACTGGAAGGAGATCGGGCTGGTCTCGGTCATGCCGTAGGCGATGGTGACCTCGCGCATGTGCATGTCGTCGATGACGCGGCGCATGGTCTCGATCGGGCAGGGCGCGCCGGCCATGATGCCGGTGCGCAGGCTCGAAGCGTCGTAGCGGCGGAACTCGGGATGGTCGAGCTGGGCGATGAAGAGGGTCGGCACGCCGTGCAGCGCCGTGCACTTGTACTTCTGGATCGCGGCCAGCGTCGCCAGCGGATCGAAGCTCTCGCCCGGGAACACCATGGTGGCGCCGACCGCGGCGCAGGTCAGCACGCCCAGCACCATGCCGAAGCAGTGGTAGAGCGGCACCGGGATGCACAGCCGGTCGCGCGCGCCCAGCCGCATCGCCTTGGCGGTGTAGCGGGCGTTGTTGACGATGTTGAAATGGCTGAGCGTCGCCCCTTTCGGCGAGCCGGTGGTGCCGCTGGTGAACTGGATGTTGATGGCGTCGTCGGGGTCGAGCGCGGCGGCAAGGCCGCCGAGGCGGGCGCGCTGGGCCGGCCCGGCGAGGCGGAGGAAATCGGCGAAGCGCATGGCGCGCGCGGGCACGGCTGCGTCGTCGAGCACGATCACGTGCCTGAGATGCGGCAGCTTCGCCGCCGCGAAGGCGCCGCCGGCCGCGGCGTCGATCTCGGGCGCCAGCGCGCGGATCATCGCCAGGTAGTCGCTCGATTTGAGCGCCCGCGCCGTGACCAGCGCCTTGCACTGCACCTTGTTGAGGGCGTATTCGAGCTCGGCGGTGCGGTAGGCGGGGTTGATGTTGACCAGGATGGCGCCGATGCGCGCGGTGCCGAACTGGACCAGCAGCCATTCCAGCCGGTTCGGCGCCCAGATGCCGACGCGGTCGCCGCGGCCGATGCCGAGCGCGAGCAGGCCCGCCGCCACATCGTCGGCGCGCCGGCGCAGGTCGTACCAGGAGAGGCGGATGTCGCCGGCGGCGAAGATCGCCGCCTCGCCGGCGCCGTGACGCTCGCAGGCGCGGTCGAGCAGCTGCGACACGGTCATGAACTTGAGCGCCTCGTCGCTCGCCCCGGCGACGTAGGAAAGCCCGCCCGGCGGCCGCAGCCGGTCGTCGGCCGCGCCCTCCAGCCAGGCCGAGCTGAACGGGTTGCGCGTCATCTCCGCCTCCCGCGCGCGGCGCCGCCCCGCCGCGGCCGCTCAGAAATTGCGCCAGTCGCCGAGCTGCTCGAAGGCATGCGCCGCGCGGTAGATCGTCGACTCGTTGTAGTGCTTGGCGATCAGCATCATGCCGATCGGCAGGCCCTGGCTCATGCCGCAGGGAACGGTCATCGCCGGGTGCCCGCTGACGTCGAAGGGGCAGGTGTTGGGCAGCATCTCGAAGCCGCGCTGGCACCACAGCGCGAGCGGCGCGCTCGGCGGCGGCAGCGGCGTCGCCTTCATCGGCAGCGTCGGCATCAGGAGCAGGTCGAAGCGCCCGAGCACGTCGTCATAGGCCTTGCGCAGCAGCCGCGCCAGGTTCTGCGCCTTGGCGTAGTAGTGGCCGCGATGGTGGCGGATGAAGTATTCGCCGGCGAACATCGAGATCTTCAGCGTGCGCGACAGCTCGTTGGCGCGCGAGCGCCAGTTGGCGTGGGCGTCGAGCAGGCTGGTCGTGTACATGCCCTTCCAGTTGAAGCCCATGCCGTTGCCGTGCATCATTTGCGCCATCAGCCCCTCGAGCGCGATCGGCGTCCAGATCGCGGCGCCGTCGAGATGCATCGGGATCGAGACGTCCTCGACCTGCGCGCCGAGGGCGCGGAAGCGTTCCGCCGCGTCGCGCACCTTGGCGTCGACGTCGGGCTCGCTGGACGGCCAGTTGAAGCCCTCGGTGACCACGCCGATGCGCAGCCCGGCCACGCCGCGGCCGAGCGCGGTGGTGTACTTGTCGACGCGGACGTCGTACTGGCGCGGGTCCAGCCCGTCGGGGCCGGCGATCACTTCGAGCAGCAGCGCGTTGTCGGCGACGGTGGCGGTGATCGGCCCGGTATGGTCGATGGTCGCCTCGATCGGCATCACGCCGGTATAGGGCACCAGGCCGTGCGTCGGCTTCATGCCGTAGCAGCCGCACCAGCACGAAGGCATGCGGATCGAGCCGCCCTGGTCGCCGCCGATCGCCATCTCGATCTCGCCGCTGCCGACCAGCGCGCCCGAGCCCGACGACGAGCCGCCGGCGGAATAGCCGTACTTGTAGGGGTTGTGCACCGGGCCGAGCGCCGAGGTGTGGCTGCCGCCGGAGAGGCAGAAATACTCGCAGTGGGCCTTGCCGACGATGGTGCCGCCGGCGTCGAGGATGCGCGTCACGACGCTGGCGTCGACGTCGGGCACGTAGCCTTCGAGCGTCGAGGCGCCGTTCATCATCGGCACGCCGGCGAGGCAGACATTGTCCTTGAGCACGACGCGCTTGCCGGCCAGCGGGCCGTAGGGCGCGCCGCGCACCTCGGCCTTCACCGCCCAGGCGTTGAGCGGGTTCTCGGCCGCGTTGGGACGGTAGCCGGGCGTGCGCGGATAGCGCACCGGCGGCAGGTAGTCGGGCAGCTGGTTGAGGCGGTCGTAGGACTGGAATGTTCCCTCGAGCACGTCGAGATATTCGCTCACCTCGCGATCCGACATGCTCATGTGCAGGGAGCTGACGATTTCCTTCATCTGCTCGAGCGTGGGACGCTGGACGGTCGACATGGTTCCCCCCGGGACTGAAACGGTGGCGGCGGCGGTGCGCGATGGCAGGCTCGGCTCGTGGCGCGGCGGCGGCGCGGCGGCCGCCGGCGGCCGCTTCTGGCGCGGCGGCGCGGCGGTCGGAGCCGGCGACGGCCGCGGCGCAGGGCGCGCGCCGGCCTCGGCGCGGGTCACCCGCGCGGCGCCGAGGCCGAGCAGGTCGGCGATGGCGCCGCCCCGGATCGCCCCGGCGTCGAGCTCGCGCGCGATGCGGCCGCGCTCCATCACCACGATGCGGCTCGCCACGTCGAGCACCAGTTCGAGGTTCTGCTCGACGATCAGCATCGACAGGCGATGCTTCTCGCGCAATGCGGCGAGGATGGCGCCGATCTCCTGCACGATCGAGGGCTGGATGCCCTCCGACGGCTCGTCGAGCAGCAAGAGCCAGGGGTCGGCGACCAGGGTGCGCGCCAGCGCGAGCATCTGCTGCTCGCCGCCCGACAGCGCGCCGCCGCTGCGCTCGAGCAGCCGGCCGAGCCGGGGGAAGATCTCCAGCACGCGCTCGATCGCCTGTTGCTCGGTCTCGCCCGATTCGGCGGTCCAGGCGAGGCGCAGGTTCTCGCGCGCGCTCAGGCCGGGCAGGATGCCCCGCCCCTGCGGCACGTAGCCGATGCCCAGCCGGCTGCGCTCGTGGGCCGCGGCATTGGTGACATCGACCCCGTCGACAACGATCTTGCCGCCGCGCGCCGGCAGCAGGCCGATGATCGTCTTGAGCAGCGTCGTCTTGCCCATGCCGTTGTGGCCGACGATGCCGATGGCCTCGCCCTCGCGCACCTGCAGCGAGACGCCGCGCAGCACCGGCAGGTCGCCGTAGCCGGCGCGCAGCTCGGCCAGCTCGAGCACGACGTCACCCGGCTGCCCGGCCGGAGCGGCGCCCTCGTCGCGCCGGACGATGTGCGCCTGATGCGCGTCGCGACTCATTTGGCCCGGCTCCCGATATAGACCTCGCGCACCCGCGCATCGGTCAGCACCTTGTCGACCGGCCCCTGGACCAGGACCGAGCCCTGGTGGAACACGGTGACCTCGGCGCCAAGCATGCGCACGAAATGCATGTCGTGGTCGACAACGATCACCGCCGCGGTCTCGTTCATGCGCCGGATGATGGCGATGAGACGGTCGGCCTCGGCGCTGGTGATGCCGGCGGCCGGCTCGTCGAGCAGGACGAGCCAGGGCCGTTGCGCCAGCACCAGGCCAAGCTCGACCAGCTGCCGCTGGCCGTGGGCCAGCTCGCCGACGCGGCGGCGCGCGATGCCGCCGAGGCCGAGCTCGGCCACCACCTCGTCCACCGCCCCCTCCGTGCCGTCGCGGCCGTGGATGCGGCGCGCCGACAGCCAGAGGTTCTCGAGCA
Organism: uncultured Rhodospirillaceae bacterium; assembly: GCA_964442055.1. Classification (GTDB taxonomy): domain Bacteria; phylum Pseudomonadota; class Alphaproteobacteria; order Ferrovibrionales; family Ferrovibrionaceae; genus CAYTWJ01. Next base: position 4,326 of record CAYTWJ010000266.1, read on the forward strand.
CGGTGAGCCCGTTCATCACCGAGGGCACCTGGGTCTTGATGCCGACGCCGAGCCGGACGATCTGGTGCGCGCGCCAGCCGCCGACGTCGTGGCCGCGGATCAGCACCCGCCCGCTGGCGCTGCCCGCCGGCAGCTGCCCGGTGATCGACTTGAAGAAGGTGCTCTTGCCGGCGCCGTTCGGCCCGATCAGGCAGCGCAGCTCGCGCTCGCGCAAGGTGAAGTTGACCGCGTTCACCGCCAGTACGCCGCCGAAGCGCACCGACACCTCGCGCGTCTCGACGACCGGCTCGCTCATGGCTGCGATTCCTGCGCCGCGGCGCCGCGGCGCCGCCGGCCGGCGCGCCGCCGGCGGCGGGGGACGGGGGTCTCGAGCCAGCGCGGGCGCCAGACGACGAAGGCCGGGGCGAAGCCGCGCGGGATCAGCAGCACGACCA
>CAYTWJ010000267.1:0-4749 GCA_964442055.1 uncultured Rhodospirillaceae bacterium
CATCGGCGCGCTCGGCTACACCATCCAGCGGCCGACCGAGGACCGCTACCTGATGCAGCGCGAGGAGCTGGAGAACAAGATGGCGGTGCTGCTCGGCGGCCGCGCCGCCGAGATGCTGGTCTTCGGCCGCGCCTCGACCGGCGCCGCCGACGACCTGGCCAAGGTGACCGACATCGCCCGCGCCATGGTGCTGCGCTACGGCATGGCCGACAAGATCGGCCCGGTCGCCTACGACACCGAGCCGGTCGGCATGCTCGGCGTGCAGCCGCCGCCGGGCTGGAAGGCGCGCGCCTACAGCGAGGAGACGGCGCGCGAGATCGACTGCGCCGTGCGCGAGCTGGTCGAGCGCGCCTTCGCCAAGGCGACCGCGATCCTCACCGAGCACCGCCCCGCGCTCGAGCAGGGGGCGAAGCGGCTCCTCGAGAAGGAGACGCTGTCGGAGGAGGAACTGCCGCGGCTGACCCGCGCCGCGGCGCAGTAGCGGCTCTCGCCAGTGTTCCGTTGGGAGGACCGGACGATGCCGATGAAGAACCCGCCGCATCCCGGGCTGTCCGTGCGTCACGACTGCCTCGAACCCCTGGGGCTGAACGTGACCGAGGCGGCGAAGCGGCTCGGCATCGGCCGCAAGCAGCTTTCCGACATCGTCAACTGCCGTGCCGGCATCTCGCCCGAGATGGCGATCCGGCTCGACAAGGCATTCGGCGGCGGCGCCGATACCTGGCTGCGCCTGCAGGCGGCCTACGATCTGGCGCATGCCGTGAAACGGTCGCGGCGCATCAGGGTTCGGCGGCTGACGCGCGCGGCGTAGCCGCCGCGCCGCGGCGCGGTAACGCCCTTCGACAGACTTCCCGCCGCGCCGCCCTGTGCTAGGCTCGGTCCGACGCGTTCTTGTCGGGAGCCGCCGCGGTGGATGTACGGGCCTGGCTCGAGGGTCTCGGCCTCGGGCAATATGCCGGCGCCTTTGCCGACAACCATGTCGATGCCGGCGTGCTGCCGACGCTGACCGCCGACGACTTGAGGGAGCTCGGCGTCGCCTCGCTCGGCCATCGCAAAAGGCTGCTGACGGCGATCGACGCGCTGCGTCCGCCGCCGGCCTCGCCGGCGCAGCCCGCGGCACCGCCGGCGGCGGCGCGCTCGTTGCAGAGCGTCACGCCGCGCTATCTCGCCGAGCGCATCCTGAAAAGCCGCGCCGCGCTGGAAGGCGAGCGCAAGCAGGTGACGGTGCTGTTCGCCGACATCCGCGGCTCGATGGAGCTGATCGCCGGCATGGACATGGAGGAGGCGCGCAGCGTCCTCGACCCGACGGTGGACGCGATGATGGCGGCGGTGCACCGCTACGAGGGCACCGTCAACAAGGTGCTGGGCGACGGCATCATGGCGCTGTTCGGCGCGCCGATCGCGCACGAGGATCACGCCGTGCGCGCCGCCTATGCCGCGCTCGCCATCCAGGAGGCGGTGCGCCGCCAGGCCGAGGCGCTGCGCCGGCGGCTCGGCGTCGAGGTGCAGGTGCGCGTCGGGCTCCATTCCGGCGAGGTGGTGGTGCGCGCCATCGGCAACGACCTGACGATGGACTACGACGCCATCGGGCCGACCACGCACCTCGCCGCGCGCATGGAGCAGCTGGCCCCGCCCGGCGCCATCCGGCTCACCGCGGCGACGCTGCGCCTGGCCGAGGGCTTCCTCAGGGTGGCGTCGCTCGGCGCCGTGCCGGTCAAGGGCGTGCCCGAGCCGGTCGAGATCTTCGACCTCGTCGGCGCCAGCGAGGCGCGCACCCGCTTGCAGGCCGCGGCGGCGGGCGGCCTGTCGCGCTTCGTCGGCCGCGACGACGAGATCGGCGCCATGGCGCGGGCGCTCGAGCGTGCCGGCGAGGGCCGCGGCCAGATCGTCTCGGTGGTCGGCGAGCCCGGCGTCGGCAAGTCGCGCCTCTTCTACGAGTTCGTGCAGTCGCACCGCACCAAGGGCTGGCTGGTGCTGCAGGCTGGGTCGGTGTCGCACGGCAAGGCGACCAGCTACCTGCCGGCGATCGACCTGCTCAAGGGCTATTTCGGCATCGGCGGACGCGACGATGCCCGCCGCGTCCGCGAGATGGTGGCGGGCAAGATCGTCACCCTCGACGAGTCCCTGCGCGCGATCGCGCCGGCGCTGCTGTCGCTGTTCGACGTCAAGGTGGAAGACGACGCCTGGTTGGCGCTCGAGCCCGCCCAGCGCCGCCGCCGCACGCTCGAGGCGTGCCGCGCGCTGCTGTTGCGCGAGAGTCGCGAGCAGCCGCTGGTCGTCGTCTTCGAGGACCTGCACTGGGTCGACGGCGAGACGCTCGCCCTGATCGACGGGCTGGTCGAGAGCATGGCCGGGGCGCGCATCCTGCTGCTGCTCAACTACCGGCCCGAGTTCGCCGACCCGTGGGCCAACCGCAGCTACGCCAGCCGCCTGCGTATCGAGCCGCTGCGGCCGCAGAGCGCCGGGGAGCTGCTCGCCGACCTGCTCGGCGCCGACGAATCGCTCGGGCCGCTGCGCGAACTCCTGATCGAGCGCACCGAGGGCAACCCCTTCTTCCTCGAGGAGAGCGTGCGCGAGCTGGTCGAGAGCGGCGCGCTCAGCGGCCGGCGCGGCGCCTACCGCCAGGCGCTGCCGCTGACCTCGATCCGCATCGCCCCGACGGTGCACGCGGTCCTCGCCGCGCGCATGGATCGCCTGGCGCCCGAGGACAAGGCCCTGCTGCAATCGGCGGCGGTGATCGGCAAGGATTTCGCGCTGCCCCTGCTCGAGGCGATCGTCGAGCGCTCGCCGGACGACGTGCGCCGCGGCCTCGCCGCGCTGCAGGAATCGGAGTTCGTCTACGAGACGCGGCTGTTCCCCGAGCCCGAATACACCTTCCGGCACGCGCTCAGCCACGACGTCGCCTACAACAGCCTGCTCGGCGAGAGGCGCCGGGCGCTGCACGGGCGCATCGTCGAGGGCATCGAGCGGCAGGCGGGAACGCGGGCCGCCGAACAGGCCGAGCGGCTGGCCTATCACGCCCAGCGCGCCGAACAGTGGGAGCAGGCCTACCGCTACGCGCGCGAAGCCGGCGACAAGGCGGCGGCGCGCAACGATTCGCGCGGCGCGCTGGAATCCTACCGCCAGGCGCTTGTCGCGCTCGCGCGCCTGCCGGAAACGCCGGATCGCGTCGCCGAGCGGGTCGACCTGCTCTTCCTGGTGCGCGACGCGCTGTTCGTGCTCGGCGAGCCGAAGGAGGTGCCGGCGCTGATGGCCGAGGCCGAGCGTCTTTCGCTGCAGGGCAACGACCGCGGCCGGCTGGCCTGGGCCTCGCTCTACCTTGCCAGCTTCTACTGGCAGACCGGACAGCAGGACAAGGCGATCGAGATGGCCGGCAAGGCGCGGGCGATCTGGCAGGAGCGCGGCGAGCGCGAGCGGGTGGCGCTGGTCGATTACCGGTTCGCCAGCATCTACGTGATGAACGGCGATTTCGCCGCCGCCGCCGACCATGCCGAGCGCTGCCTGGACGTCCTCGACAACGACGCGGGCCGGCGGCTGTTCGCCTTCGGCGGCCTGCCGTTCAGCTTCGCCGCCACTTTCGGCGCCTGGGCGCTGGCCGAGCTTGGCGATTTCGCCGCCGCCGAGGCGATCGGCCGGCGCGGCTTCGAGGCCGCGCGCCAAGCCGACCACAGCTACAGCCTGTCGGTGGCCAGCTTCGGCCTCGGCCACGCCTACCTGCTGCAAGGGCGGCTGGATGCCGCCGCCGCGATCCTGGAGCAGGGCCTGGAGCGCACGCGAATCCACGGGGTGCGCGCCTCCGTCGCCTGGGTGACGGCGCGACTCGCCTATGCGTACGCCGCCTTGGGGCGGGCCGAGTTGACCGATGGCTTGATCCGGCTCGCGCTCGAGACCGACCCCGGCGGCTTCTTCACCGCCAGCGCCGATCTCTGGCTGGCGCGAGCCTATGCCGCCCGTGGGGAGGCGGCGCGGGCGCGCGAGGCCGCCGAGAGCTCGCTCGAGCGGGGGCGGCGGAGCGGCGAGCGCGGCCTGGAACCGTGGGCCGAATGGCTGCTGGCGGGACTCGACGCCGCCGCTTCGGCCCCCGACCGGGACGCGGTGCTGGCGGGTTACGACCGCGCGGCGGCGCTGGCCGGGCCGCTCGGCATGCGGCCGGTGATCGCGCACTGCCATTACGGCAAGGGCCGGGCGCTCGCGGCGCAGGGGCGGCGCGCGGAGGCGGCCGCCGAGCTGGCGGCGGCGCGCGAGGCCTATCGATCCATGCGCATGGAGCGCGATCTGGCGGCGGCGGAGCGGGCGCTGGCGGCGCTGGCCTGAGCGGCCGAGCTCAGTGATCGGCGCCGTGCAGGATGGCGGCGCGCAGCCCGGTGTCGTAGGCGAGGCCGGCCGGGGTCAGGGTGATCGCCAGCGGAAAGAGCGCCCGCGCCAGCCCCTTGCGCTCCAGCGCCACCCACACCGCCTCGTTGCCGAGCCCGGTGGCGTCGGCCGCCCGCACCACGGCGCGGCCGACATGGAAATGGTCGCCGTGCGGCTGCGGCAGCTGGCTGATGCGCACGCCGCCGTCCGCCTCGGGGGCGGCGTAGGCGGGGTCGCCCGCCAGCTCCTGGAGCAGCGTCAGGGTCTTGAGCTGCAGCTTGTTGAGCCCGAGCGGGTTGTGCTTCGGCGGCATGGCGCGCTGGCGGTGGGTCTGCGGCGGGCGGTGGTGGAGCCGAGGGGAATCGAACCCCTGACCTCCTCATTGCGAACGAGGCGCTC
>CAYTWJ010000268.1:0-4743 GCA_964442055.1 uncultured Rhodospirillaceae bacterium
GGGCCGCCGGGTCTCGCCCCTCGAGGCCTTCAAGGCGCTGGCCGCGGCTGTGACCGCGTTGTGACAACGCGGCCCTTAAGCATGTTGGCGCGTTCCCGCCGGGCGCGAGACGGGTTATAATTCGTTCACCGTCATTCGCTCGAGGAGAAGCGGCCATGACCGGCATCGGCATCGACATCGCGCGCCGCGCGCTCGGCCCCGTCGCCGCGCTCGCCCTGGCGCTCGCCTTGCCGGGCGGTCCCGGCATCCCGTCGGCTTTCGCCAAGGGCGGCGCCGGCGGCGCCGGAGCGGGTGCGGGCGGCGCGGGCGCCGCCAATGCCAGCGCCAATTCCAATGCCGGCGGCCACGGCCCGGGCGGCGTCGGCCAGGGCCAGACGACCGGCGCCAAGGCGAGCGAGCTCGGCAACCTCAACGCCGCGCACGCCGCGCCGCAAGGGCTCCAGCACGCCTCGCCCAATTCGGTCGTCGGCCAGCTCGGCCTCTACGCCAACACCATCGGCACCACCACCACGCAGCAGCAGCAAGAGGCGCTCAACGCCATCGCCAACAAGGGGCCGGTCTCGGTCGAGGTGGTCGACGCGGTCAACGGCCTGCTCGGCGACTGAGCGCTCTCCGCGATCGAGTATTGCGGCCCGGCCACGCCTGCGCCTTTTCGTTCGCGCCTCGGCCCGCGCGAATCGAATCAATTCGCTGAAAATTGTCACCGTCTGTGACCGCGCCGTGACAAGCGCAGGGTGAACGCCGGTTAAGCACCTTTGCCCGTTCCCGGCGCGCGCGGCCGCGCCTAGATTCCAGCCATCGGCAATTGCGAAGGGTTCGTACAGCCATGCGTGACACGGGCAAGACCAAACGCCTGCGCAAACCGGCCAGCCGCGCCGCGGCCAGCCTGCTGGCGCTCGGCCTCGCCGCCGCGCCGCTCGGGCTCGGCCTCGACGGCGGCTTTGAGCTCGGCTCCCAGCCGGCCTTCGCCAAGGGCGGCCAGGGCGGCGGCAACGGCGGCGGCAACGGCAACGGCGGCGGCGGCAAGGGCGGCGGCACGGCCGGCGGCGCCGCTTCCGGCGGCGGCGACGCCGATGGCGACGGCGGCGGCAAGGGCAAGTCGGCCACCGCCGGGGCCAAGTCCGATTTCGGCAAGGCCAAGGGCCAGGCCGTCGGCACCGCCGAGGACGGCGCCACGGCCAACCAGCTCGGCAAGCTCAACGCCGCCCATGCCTCCGAGCAGGGCCTGAGCCACGCCTCGATCAACTCGGTCGTCGGCAAGCTCGGCGCGCTGATGGACGGCATGGAGGGCGCCACCGACAACGTCACCGCCGACAGCCTCGGCCCGATCTCCAACAAGGAGGTCAACGACGGCGTGGTGAGCTCGGTGCAGGGCCTGCTCTCGGGCAAGGTCGTCAACCGCGCCGCGACCAGCGAGACTTCGGACTCGTCGGGCGAGACCGACTCGGGCGATACCACCACCGGGGGAACGACCGGCACCACCACCGGCGGCACGACGACCGCCGGCACGACGACGACCCCCGGCACGACGGCGCAGTAACTCGCTCCGCAGGGAGCCCGTAGGGCCCGGCGATCCCCGCCCCGGTCGGCTGGCGGGGCGCCGGGCCTTTCCTTGTTCGTAGGATAGGATCCGGCGCCGCGTCTCAGCGCGCGCCGCTGTCGGCCTGCAGCGCGCGCATCGTCGCGCCGTCGAGGCCCCCGCCACCGCCGAGGCCCTTCATCTTGCGGTAATTGGCCAGCGCGGCGCGCGTGCGCGGGCCCGTCACGCCATCGGCCGGCCCGGGCTCGTAGCCGAGGCGCTCGAGCGCGCCTTGCGCGTAGCGCACGCTCGGGCGGTCGTCGTAGCCGGCCAGCCGGCGCGGCGCGAAGCGGCGGGCGGCGGCATCGAGGCGGCCGCGCGCGGAGCCGAGCTGCGCCCCCAGCTTGTCGCGGAACTCGGCCGCCTTGGCATGGCCGGCCTTGCCGGCAAGGACGAACCAGACATAGGCGGCCTCGCGGTCGGCGCCGACGCCGCGCCCGGCGACGAGCAGCGAGCCGAGCATGAACTGCGCCTCGCGCTGGCCGGCCTGCGCCGCCTTGGCGTACCAGAGCGCGGCATAGGCCTCGTCGCGCGGCACGCCCGTGCCGTTGAGCCAGGCCTCGGCCAGGCGGTATTGCGCTTCCGGCTGGCCCTGCTCGGCGGCGAGCGCGTACCAGCGCGCCGCCTGGTCGGCGCGGCCATCGGCGGCGTGGGCGGCGGCGATGACGGTCTGCGCTTCCCCGTGGCCGCGGTCGGCGGCCTGCTGCAGCAGCTCGGCGCCGCGCCGCTCGTCGCGCGGCACGCCCTCGCCGCGGGCGGCGCGCAGCGCCTCGCGATAGAGCCGCTCGGCATCGGCGGCCGGCTCGGCGGGCGGCTGCACGGCGCCCGGCCCCGCGCCTTGCGCGGAAGGTTGGTCGAAGAGGGAATCGAGCCGCGCCTCGATCTCGGGCGCGGTGCAGGCGCCCAGCAGCAGCGCCGGCGCGACGAAGACGGCAAAGAAACGCGAACGCACGGGCGGCGGCGCGACGCCTAATGCAGCCGCATCGACTTGATCTGCGCCGCGACCTGGTAGGATTCGTCGCTGCCCGCGGCGCGGTCGACGCGCACCACCACCACGTCGCAGAGCGCATAGGTCGGCTTCTCGCCCGCCTGCGCCGGCTCGCCGACCACGGCCAATTTCAGCGGCTCGCCCGGCGCCAGCAGCGTCCGGGTCTCGAACAGCATGCCCGAGGTCGAGATGTTGCGCGTGCGCCCGCCGCCCGCCGCCCAGCGCACCGGGGCCTGGATCGGGAAACGCTCGGCGCCGCGGCGCTCGAAGCCGCCGAGCTGCATGCGGACTTCGGTGACCCAGGGGGCGCGCGTCTCGGCCACGGCTGTCTCGTTTCGGATCATCGACATTCCACCCCTTATTTACCGCTTTCCCCGCCCCCGAGGTTCGGCAAAATTGCTTAATATTTGATTGAATTTTAGTCCGAACCGGCGGGGGCGGCAATTGTGAATATCGTCCTTCAACGGCCGCGACCAGGTGCCGTCGGCGCTTCATCTCGTATCCACGGCGCTGATTGTTACGAAATATTGCGGGCTGCAACGGGGAATACTGTCCGCAACTGTCATTCGCGCCGCCCCGGCAAAAAGAAGCGGCGGGCTCGCCGGGCGAGCAGGAATAGCGAAATATTAATGGGCGCCGGTATAGTTATCGCGCCTGCTTCACCGCCGATCGCCGCATCACGGAGCCCGCATCGTGAACCTTGCCCGCCGTTCGGCCCGTCGCCCGGCCAAGGCCCTGCGGGGCGCCGCCTGATGGTCGCCATGAACGCCGGCGCCGTCCCTGCCGCGGCCGGCGCGCGCGGCGGCTGGGTGTCGTGGCCGCTGCTGGTCTTCGTCCTGTTCCACGTGGCGCTGCTGGCCAACGGCGGGCTGCTCGGCGATCCCGGAGTCTACTGGCACGTCGTCACCGGCGAGCGCATCCTGCAAACTGGCGCGATCCCGTTCGCCGACCCCTTCTCGCACACCATGCCGGGCGCGAAGTGGGAGCCCTTCGAGTGGCTGGCGCAAGTGGCGATGGCCCTGATCCACCGCGCCGCGGGCTACGGCGGACTGGTTGCCGTGGCGGCGCTGACCGCGGCGCTCACGCTGGCGCTGCTCGACCGCTTCCTGCTGCGCACGCTCGCGCCGATTCACGCCTTCCTGCTCACCTTCCTCGGCGCGCTCGGGCTGCTGCCGCACGTCATCGCGCGGCCGCACATGTTCGCCATGCCGCTGCTCGTGCTCTGGGTCGGCAAGCTGGCGGAAGCCGCCGACCGGCGCGTGAAGCCGAGCCTCGCGCTGTTGCCGGTGATGACGCTGTGGGCCAACTTGCACGGCAGCTTCACGCTCGGCCTCGGCATCGCGGCGGCGTTCGCCCTCGATGCGCTGGCCGACGCCTGGCCGGACCGGGCCGCGCTGGTCGCGCGCGCCCGCGGCTGGCTCCCTTTTCTCGGGCTCGCCGTTCTCGCCTCGCTCATCACGCCCCATCACATCGACGGGCTCTTGCTGACCTGGCGGGTGCTCAGCCAGAAATACGCCCTCAGCATCATCGTCGAATGGCGCTCGCCGGATTTCCAGCAGAACTTCGCCTTCGCCGCCTGGCTGCTGATAGCGCTCGGCGTGGTCCTGTTCCGCGGGCTGCGCCTGCCGCCGGTCCGCGCGCTGATGGTCGTCGCGCTGCTGCACTTCGCCCTCCAGCACCAGCGCAATTTTGAGAACCTGACGCTGCTTGTGCCGCTGATCGTCGCCGCGCCGCTGGCGGCTCAGCTCGCCTCGGCGGCGCCGGGCGCGCGCCAGGTCGAATGGATCGACAGGCTGCTGGCCCGCGTCGCCGCGCGCGCGCGGCCGTTCGCCGTCGCGCTCGCCCTCGCCGCGCTGGCCGGCCTCACCGTCTTCTCGCTGGCGACGCGCGACTTCCGGCCGAAGGCGAACATCAGCCCGGTTGCCGCGGTCGATTCCGTCGCCGGCCTGGCGCTCGCCGGCCCGGTGCTCAACCATCCGAATTTCGGCGGCTATCTGATCGCCCGCGGCATCCCGGTGTTCCTCGACGACCGCACGCAGATGTACGGCGACGAGCTCTATCGCCAGTTCCTCGATGCCGTCAGCCTGGCCGAGCCGGGCGGCGTCACGGCGCTGCTCGAGCGCTGGCATATCGGCTGGACGCTGCTCCATCCGGGAACTCCCGCCCTCGTCGTGCT
>CAYTWJ010000269.1:0-4711 GCA_964442055.1 uncultured Rhodospirillaceae bacterium
CACGGTCTCTATGGTCGTGGTGTCGGGGCGCCGCTCGGAAGCCGACCTGCGCAACCACCTCGCGGGCCACAAGCCCCCCCGCGCCAGGGCGCCCGCCGCGCCGCCGGCGGCGCCGCCCGCGCCGCCGGCCGGCGGTGCCGCGGCCGCGGCGGAGGAGGAGTACCAGCTCTCGCGCGCGCTCGACCTGCTGCGCGGACTGTCGCTCCTGAGCGCGCGGGCGCCGAACTGAGGACCGGAGGCGCCGCGCCCCGCACGGCAGCATGAGCAGCGAAGGCAGCGGCCGCGACGCCGACGGCGGGGTGGCGGATTCCCGCCGCTCCCGCCAGCTCTTGGTGGCGGCCTGGGCGCTGCTTCTCGCCGTCGTCGGCGGGGTGATCCTCTGGCTGCTGCTGTCGGCGCCGGAACAGCCGCCGGCACCGGTCGAGCCGGTGGTCGTTGCCGCTCCGCCACCAGGATCCTCATCGGCCCCCGCCCCACCCCCGGCTCCGCCAGCCGCCGCCGCGCCGGCGGAAGCGCCGCCCGCCGCCGCGCCGTCTCCCCCGGCCACTTCCCCGGCCGCGCCGGCGCCGCCGCCCCCTGTCGCGGCCGTGCCGGTCCCGGCCCCGTCGGCGGCACCGCCGCGGCCGCCGGAAGCCCGGCCGCTGCCGCCGGTGCCTGACCCGGCGCTGGTCACGCCCGGGCGGGAGGGGCTACTGCCGGTCGTTGCCCCCGACGGGCGCCAGGCCTGGCGGGTCTATGCCCGCCCCTTCGATGCGGCCGAGCAGCGGCCGCGCCTGGCCATCGTGCTCGGCGATCTCGGCCTCAGCCAGCAAGCGACGATGACCGCGATCCAGAAGCTGCCGGCGGGCGTGACGCTGGCCTTCGCCCCCTATGCCGGGAATTTGCAGGACTGGATCGCGCAGGCGCGCGCCGCCGGGCACGAGGTGCTGCTGCAATTGCCGATGGAGCCGCTCGACTATCCGGCCAGCGATCCCGGGCCGAAGGCGCTGCTCACCTCGCTCAGCCCGGCCGACAACCAGGCCCGGCTGGAATGGGTGCTGTCGCGCGTCACCGGCTATGTCGGCGTCACCAACTACATGGGCTCGAAATTCACCATGGCGCCCGAGGCCCTGCGCCCGGTTCTGGCCGAGCTCAAAGGCCGGGGCCTGCTCTTCCTCGACAGCCGCTCGAACCAGCAGAGCGTCGGTGGCCGGCTCGCCCGCGAGGTCGGCCTGCCGGTGGCGCTCAACAACCGCTTCCTCGACAACGAAGCGTCGCGCACGGCGATCGACGCGCGGCTGGACGAGCTCGAACGCATCGCCAGGGCCGGCGGCACGGCGGTCGGCATCGGCTATCCCTATCCGGTCACCATCGAGCGCATCGCCGCCTGGGCGCAGCGGCTGCCCGAGCGCGGCCTGGTGCTGGCGCCGGTCTCGGCCGTGGTCAACCGCCAGCCGCCGGAGTGAGCGGATGAACGAGCGCGCCGCCAAGCGGGCCAGCGAGCTGCCCTACCGCGCCGGGGTCGGCGTCGTGCTGTTCAACCGCGACGGCCTGGTCTTCGTCGGCCGGCGGATCGACCAGACGGCGGAGGCCTGGCAATTGCCCCAGGGCGGCATCGACGCCGACGAGGATCCACGCGGCGCGGCGCTGCGCGAGCTGGCCGAGGAAATCGGCACCGACAAGGTCGAGATCATCGGCGAATCGCGCGGCTGGCTCGAATACGACCTGCCGCCCGAGATCGTCGACAAGGTCTGGCAGGGCCGCTTTCGGGGCCAGCGCCAGAAATGGTACGCCGCCCGCTTCCTCGGCCGCGACGAGGACATCGACTTGGCCACCGAGCACCAGGAATTCGACGCCTGGAAATGGGTGCCGCTGGCGGCGCTGCCCGAGCTGATCGTGCCCTTCAAGCGCGAGATCTACGAGCGCATCGTCGCCGAGTTCCGCCATCTGGCCGCCGACCGCGCGCCGTGAGCGGCACGCTCCTGCTGCTGCACGGCGCCTTCTGCGGCGGCTGGTGCTTCGCGGACTTCGCCGGCCACTTCGTGGCGCACGGCTGGCGCTGCCTCGCCCCCGACCTGCGCCACCACGCGCCCGCGGCGGGCGGGGGCGCGCCGGCGGCGCTGGCGACGACCGGCCTCGCCGACTATTGCGACGACTTGGCGGCGCTGTGTGCGAGCCTGCCCGAGCCGCCGGTGATCGTCGGCCATTCGCTTGGCGGCCTGCTCGCCCAGCAGCTGGCGGCGCGCGGCCTGGCGCGGGCGCTGATCCTGCTCGCGCCGGCGGCGCCGTGGGGGGTCTTCCTGTCGAGCCACGACGAGATCGCCAACGCGCTCGGCCTGCTCAAGGCCGGAGCCTTCTGGCACAAGGTGCTCCATCCCGATTTCGAAACCGCCGTAGCGACCTCGCTCGACAAGCTCGATCCGCTCCGCCAGCGACGCACCTTCGAGCGCCTGGTGCCGGAATCCGGCCGGGCGATGTTCGAGACCGTCTACTGGATGTTCGATTACCGCCAGGCCAGCGCCGTCGACCATCATCGCGTCACCTGCCCCACGCTCTGCCTGGTCGGCAGCGAGGACCGGGTGGTCGCGCCGGCCACCGTCCGCTCGGTGGCGCGCCGTTATCGCCGCGTCGCCAGCTACGCGGAGCTGCCGGGGATGAGCCACTTCCTGTTCGGCGAGCCCGGCGAGGAGCGGCTCATCGCCGCTTGCGCCGATTTCCTCGACCGCCTGCCGCCGCCGGGCGTTGATCCACAGCAAGGCGCCGCCGGGCGATGACCGCTTCCATCACGGCAGCCTCGAGGGGAGAATCGTCATGTTCCGCAACATCCTGGTGCCGGTGGACGGCTCGAGTCACGCCGAGCGGGCGGTCGAAGTCGCCGCCGACCTCGCCACCAAGTACGGCGGCAAGCTGACCCTGCTGCACGTGATCGAAATGCGCGCGCTGCCCGAGGAACTGCAACGTTTCGCCGAGGTCGAGGGCATCGGCGGCACCCGGCCCGACGCGATGCGCGGCTTCGCCGAGCGCATCCTCGAGGGGGCGACGCTCTCGGCTCAGCGTCACGGTGCCGTCCAGCCGGCGCTGGAGATCGAGCAGGGCGACCCGGCGCGGGTGATCCTGGAGACGGTCAAGGCGCGCGGCATCGACACCGTGATCATGGGCAGCCGCGGCGTCGGCGGCCTGCAGGGCCTGCTGCTGGGCAGCGTCTCGCACAAGGTTGCGAGCCATGCCCCATGCACGGTGATCACGGTGAAATAGCCGCGCTCAGGCGGCGATGCGGGCGAGGCGGCGGTTGCGGGCACGCAGCAGCGCCCAGGCAAGGCGGGCCAGCCAGCGGCTCAGCCGGCCCTGCGGATCGAGGCCGCAGGCCTTGAGCACCATGCCGATGCCGCGCCGCACGTGCCCGGCGCGGTAGAGCCGGCCGGCGCGCAGCTCGTAGGCCGCGCTGTAGCGGCGCCGGTCGTAAGGGTCGCGCACCTGGTTGCCGCACCAGAAGGCCATGGCGAGCTCGTCGTCGCCCGCCTCGCCGATGCGGCCGAAGGCGACCAGCAGCCGCCGGCCGACCGGCAGCAGCTCCTCGGCCTGGTAGCGGCGGTAGTGGTCGTAGAACAGCTTGTAGTGGCGGAATTCGTCGCCGGCGATGCGCTGGCAGATCGCCTTCAGCACCGGCTCGTCGGTGGCGTCGCGGATGGCGCTGTAGAACGAGCTGGTGCCGACCTCGACGACGCAGCGGGCGATCAGCTCGCCGGCGCGGCTGCCGCGCACCGAGGCGCCGGCATCGAGCGGCAGGCGAAAGCCCTCGGTGAAGCGGCGGAAGGCACCCTCGAAGTCGAAGCCGGGATCGGCGAGCCTGGCCCAGCGCGCCAGCGCCTCGCCGTGCTGCGCCTCCTCGACGCCCCAGCGCTGCGCGGCCGCCTCGAAGGCGGCATCGCCGGCGAAGATGTTGCGCAAGTAGGCGACGTAGTCGGCGCTGTTGTATTCGACCAGCGCCGCCGCCTTGACCGCGGCCAGGATGTCGGCGTCGACCTTGCCGCGTTCGAAGCGATCCCAGGGGATCTCGTCCAGGGTCCAGTGCCGCGGCATGGACGGAGAGCTGGGCGCGGCGACGACGGCCGGCAACCGGCTACAGCAGATCGTGAACGAGCTGGAGCTGGACCAGCCGCTCCTGGGCGCGGGCGCGGTCCTCGTCGGTCTTGGCGTCCTCGAGGTCCTCGCGCGCGTCCTGGATGCTCTGGGCGAGCCGGGCCTTGTCGAGCTCGGCCAGCGGCACCGCCTCCTCGGCGAGCACGGTCAGGCGGTCGGCCGCCACCTCGGCGAAGCCGCCGTTGACGAAGATGCGGTCGACCACCTTGTCGCCGTCATGGACCTCGATCGCGCCGGGACGCAGGCTCGACATCATCGGCACGTGGCCGGCGAGCACGGCGAAATCGCCCTCCGAGCCGGGGACGACGACCATCTCGGCCGACTTGGAGAGCAAGAGCCGCTCCGGCGAGACCAGCTCGAAGGCGACGAGATCGGCCATGTCCTCCTCCCCGCTGCGCGGCGCGCTCAGGCGGCTTCCGCCGCCATGCGCTTGGCCTTGGCCACCGCGTCGTCGATCGTGCCGACCATGTAGAAGGCGGCCTCGGGCAGGTGGTCGTGCTTGCCTTCGCAGATCTCGCGGAAGCCGCGGATGGTCTCGTCGAGCGGCACCTGCACGCCGGGGAAGCCGGTGAAGACCTGCGCCACGTCGAAC
>CAYTWJ010000270.1:0-4683 GCA_964442055.1 uncultured Rhodospirillaceae bacterium
CCGGCCGAGCCCTGGGACGCGCCGCTCGAATACGTCGCCGGCCACAGCCCGCCGGCGGTGCTCGCGCAGCGGATCGCCGCGACGATCAAGGGCTGGCTCGATAACGGCGAGCGGCTCGAATCGCTCGACCGGCCGATCGCCCCCGGCGACGTCATGGTGCTGGTGCGCCGGCGCGACGCCTTCTTCGAGGAGATGGTGCGCGCGCTTAAAACCGCCGGCGTGCCGGTCGCCGGCGCCGACCGCATGGTGCTGGCTGAGCAGATCGCGGTGATGGATCTGGTCGCGCTCGGCCAGTTCGTGCTGATGCCGGACGACGAGCTGACGTTGGCGACCGTGCTGAAGAGCCCGCTTTACGGCTTCGATGACGACGACCTGTTCGCGCTCTGCTGGCAGCGCCGGCAGCGGCTCTGGCACGAGCTTCTCGCCCGCGCCGACGAGCGGCCGAAATGGCGCTTTGCCGCCGACGAGCTCTCCACCTTGCGGGCGCAGGCGGATTTCGTCCCGCCTTACGAGTTCTACGCCGGCCTGCTCGGCGCGCGCGGCGGACGGCGGCGCATGCTGGCGCGGCTCGGCCGCGAGGCCATCGATCCGCTCGACGAGTTCCTGGCGATCGCGCTCGCCTTCGAGCGCCATCATGCACCGGGACTGCAGGGCTTTCTGCACTGGTTCGCCGCCGGCGGCGCGATCATCAAGCGCGATCTCGAGCAGGGGCGCGACGAGGTGCGCGTGCTTACCGTGCACGGCGCCAAGGGGCTGGAGGCGCCGGTGGTGTTCCTTCCCGACACCTGCGGCAAGCCCGGCGCCCACCACGACCCGGTTCTGTTCTGGTCCGAGGCCGGGCGCCGGCCGCTCCTGCTGTGGCCGGTTCGCGCCGACGATGGCGATGCGCTCGCCGGGGCCGCGCGGGCCAAAGCCCGGGCGGCGCGCGATGACGAACATCGCCGGCTGCTCTACGTCGCCCTCACCCGCGCGCGCGACCGGCTCTATGTCTGCGGGTGGCAGGGCAAGAAGCGTCCTGCCGGCTCCTGGTACGACCTGGTCGCCAAGGCGTTCGACCGGCTGGCCGGCGTGCAGACTGTCGCCCTACCCTGGGAGGGTACCGAGGGCCGGCGCCATGTTTCGCCGCAGCGGGGCGCGCCGGAGCGCAAGCCCCCGACCCCCGAGGTCACGCCCTTGCCGCTGCCCGCTTGGGCCAGCGCGGCACCGCCGGCCGAAGCGGCGCCGGCGCGGCCGCTCGCCCCCTCGCGCGTGGCCGAAGCCGAGCCGCCGCCGCAAAGCCCGCTCGGGCCCGATGACGATGCCTGGCGCTTCGCGCGCGGCCGGCTGATCCACCGGCTGCTGCAGAGCCTGCCCGATCTCGCTCCGGCGGAACGGCGGGCGGCGGCGCACCGCTGGCTCGCGAGCCCGCTGCACCGGCTCAGCGAGGCGGCCCAGGCCGCCATCGCCGACGAGGTGATGCGGGTGATCGAGGCCCCGGCCTTTGTCGCCGCCTTCGCGCCCGGCTCGCGCGCCGAGGTGCCGATCGCCGGCCGCGTCGGCGGCCAACTCGTGGCGGGACAGATCGACCGTCTGGCGGTGACCGCCGAGCGCGTCCTGGTGGTCGATTTCAAGAGCAATCGCCCGCCGCCCCGTACAGTGGCCGAGGTCAGCCCGGCCTACCTGCGCCAGATGGCCCTCTACCGCGCCGCGCTGCAGGGAATATTCCCTGATAAATCAATAGATTGCGCGCTGCTTTGGAGCGACGGGCCAAGCCTGATGCCACTGCCCGGTGAATGGCTCGACGAAATCCTTTCGCAGTTGCGAGATCGGCTCGCTTGACGGGCCTCGGGCCGCTTTCTAGAGTCGTTAACCGCAGCCGGCCGGCTGTGCTCACCAGGAATGCAAAGGGATCTGCGATGGCGACCACCAAGGTTACCGACAGTTCGTTCGAGCGCGACGTGCTCCAGTCGCCGGGCCCGGTCCTGGTCGACTTCTGGGCCGAGTGGTGCGGGCCGTGCAAGCAGATCGCCCCGGCCCTCGAGGAAATCGCCACGGAGATGCAGGGCCAGCTGACGGTGGCCAAGATCAACATAGACGAGAACCCGACGACGCCGACCAAGTTCGGCGTGCGCGGCATCCCCACCCTGATCCTGTTCAAGGAGGGCCGGGTGGCGGCAACCAAGGTCGGCGCGCTGCCCAAGGGCCGCCTCGTCGAATGGATCCAGTCGGCGATCGGCGTCGCCGCCGCCTGAAACTCGCTCAAACATTCTCGGCCAGGACCCAGCCAGCGAGATAGAGCGATCCGGCGATCAGCACCCGCGGCGGCGGTCCGCCCGTCGCCGCGGCGGTGATCGCGCGCATCGCCTCGATCGGGCCGGCCGCCGCGCGGCAGGCCAAGCCCACCGCGCGGGCATGCCGAGCCAGCGCCTCGGCGTCGAGGCTGTTCGCCTCGCCCGGGATGGCCACCGCCATCGCCAGCTCGGCGAGCGGGGCAAGCGGGCTCAAGAATCCGCCCGGGTCCTTGGTGTTCAGCATGCCGACGATCAGGTAGAGCGGCCGCGGCGCGGCATCGCCGGCGCGCCAATCGGCCAGCGTCGCCGCCAGCGCCTCGCCCGCCGCCGGGTTGTGGCCGCCGTCGAGCCAGACCTCGGCGCCGTCGGGAGCATGCGAAACCAGCGGCCCGCGCGCCAGCCGCTGCAGCCGCGCCGGCCATTCGACGGCGCGCAGGCCGGCGACCAGCGCCCGCTCGGGCACATCGAATCCGCGCAGCCGGCGCGCGCAGGCGATCGCCGTCCCGGCATTGTCGATCTGGTGCAGGCCGGGCAGCGCCGGCAGCGGCAGGTCGAACGCTTCCTCGGCGTCGCGCCAGTGCAGGCCGCCCGCGCCGGCGCGCACCTGCCAGTCGACGGCATCGCGAACCAGCGGCACGTCGAGGGCTGCGGCCCGCGCGGCGAACACCGCCGCCGCCTCTTGCGGCTGCGGGCCGAGAACGCAAGTGACGCCCGGCTTCATGATGCCGGCCTTCTCGCCGGCGATGGCGGCGAGCGTGTCGCCGAGATAGTGCATGTGATCGAGGGAAATCGGGGTGATCGCGGTGAGCAGCGGCCGCGGCACCAGGTTGGTGGCGTCGAGCCGGCCGCCGAGTCCGGTCTCGAGCAGGACGATGTCCGCCGGCGCTTCGGCGAAGGCGACGAAGGCGGCGGCGGTGGTGATCTCGAAGAAGGTGATCGGCTCGTCGCCGTTGGCGCGCTCGCAAGATTCGAGCAGCGCGATCAGCGCCTCGTCCTCGATCAGCCGTCCGCCGAGCCGGATGCGCTCGTTGAAACGGACCAGGTGCGGCGAGGTGTAGACGTGGACGCGCCGGCCCGCCGCCTCGAGCATGGCGCGCAGATAGGCGACCAGCGAGCCCTTGCCGTTGGTGCCGGCGACGTGGACGACCGGCGGCAGCTCGAGCTGCGGATCGCCGAGGCGCGCGAGCAGCCGGCGCACGCGATCGAGCGACAGGTCAATCGACTTCGGGTGCAGCGCGGTCAGGCGCCGCAGGATCGCATCAGTCCGCGGGGGGCTTGGCCGCAGGTGCGCCATGGGGAATCTCGCCGCTCGGCGGGATTTCGAGGTCGGTGCGCGGCAGGGCGAGAACCTCGGCCCGCGGCGCCGGCCGGCGCAGCAAGTCGACGAGGCGGATCAGCGTGGCCCGCAGCTCGTGGCGGTGCACGACCATGTCGATCATGCCGTGCTCGAGCAGGTATTCGGCGCGCTGGAAGCCGGGCGGCAAGGTCTCGCGGATGGTCTGCTCGATCACCCGCTGGCCGGCGAAGCCGATCAGCGCCCCCGGCTCGGCCAGCGCGATGTCGCCGAGCATGGCGAAGGAGGCGGTGACGCCGCCGGTGGTGGGGTCGGTCAGGACCATGATGAAGGGCAGCCCCGCCTCGCGCAGGCGCTGCACCGCGATCACCGTGCGCGGCATCTGCATCAGGCTGAGGATGCCTTCCTGCATGCGCGCGCCGCCGGCGGCGGCGAAGACGATCAGCGGAGCCGACTGCAGGGCGGCGAGCTTGGCGGCGGCGATCAGCGCCTCGCCGGCGCCGGTGCCCATCGAGCCGCCCATGAAGGCGAAGTTCTGCACCGCGACGACCGCGTCGTGGCCGCCCAGGCTGCCGTGGGCCACGGCGACGGCGTCCTTGAGGCCGGTCTTCGCCCGCGCCTCCTTGAGCCGGTCGGGGTAGCGCTTGGAATCGCGGAACTTCAGCGGATCCGGCGGCGTCTCGGGCAGCTCGATGGTCTGGTACTCGCCATTGTCGAACAGAGCCGCGAAGCGTTCCGCCGAGCCGATGCGCAGGTGATGGTTGCAGTTCGGGCAAACATGCTGGTTCGCCTCGAGATCGCGTTTGAAGATCATCTGGCCGCAGCCCGGGCACTTGCGCCAGAGATCGTCGGGCGTCTCCTTCTTGCGGCCGAAGGCGCGGATCTTCGGCAGGACGGAGCGGGTCAGCCAGGTCATGGGGCGATCCTAGCCCTAATCGGCCGCCGCCGCACCGCGGGCGCGGCGCACGCCCTCGGCCAGCCGGCGGACGAGGCCGAGCACGCGCTCGACCGCCTCGGCCGGCGTCGCCGCCGCCGCCACTTCGGCGACCAACGCCGAGCCGACCACGGCGGCGTCGGCGACGCGCGCGATCGCCGCCGCCGCGCCGACGACCGTGCGTG
>CAYTWJ010000271.1:0-4672 GCA_964442055.1 uncultured Rhodospirillaceae bacterium
TCGACGCCAACCTCACCCTGAACGCCGGCCGGCTGCGTGCCGGCGGCGTCGAGCTTGCCAACGTGACCGCGGGGCTCCAGCTTGCCGACCGGCTGCTGACGGCGCGCCCGGTCAGCCTGGAACTGTCCGGCGGCCGCCTCAATGGCGAGCTCGGCCTCAACGGCCGCCAGGCGCCGGCCGCTGTGACGGTGAAGCTCGCCGTGCGCCAGCTCGATGTCGGCCAGCTACTGCGCAGCCTCAAGTCCGACCCTCTGGTCGAGGGCAAGGCGGACGGCGATGTCGACCTCAAGGGTGCCGGCCGCTCGGTCCGCGCCATCATGGCGAGCCTCGACGGCCGCACCGAGCTCCTGATGAATGGCGGCCGCATCAACAACCGCTATTTCGATTTGATCGCCGCCGACCTGCTGACCCAGGCGGCGCCGTGGGCGAAGAAGCAGGACACTGCCAACGTCAACTGCTTCGTCAGCCGCTTCGCGGTCAAGGGCGGCCTCGCGACTTCGACCGGGCTGCTGCTCGACACCGCCAACGCCACCATCCAGGGCGAGGGCACGGTCAACCTGGCGACCGAGCAGCTCGGCCTGCTTCTGAAGCCGCGGCCGAAGGAGGCGAGCCTGGTCAGCCTCGCCGTCCCGATCCACGTCCGCGGCACGCTGGCCGAGCCGAGCATTTCGCCCGATCGTACCGCCCTTGCGACCGGCGTCGCCGGGGCGGTGGCGGGCACGGCCATCAATCCCCTCGGCGTCCTGATCCCGCTGGTGAGCGGCGGCAGCAACGACAAGAATGCCTGCGTCGAGGCTCTGGCCCAGCCGGCGAAAGCCGGCGCGGCGCCATCGCCCGCGCCGCGCACGCAGCAGCCGGCGCAACAGCAGCCGCAACAGCAGCGGGAGGGCGGCGTCGACGGTTTCGTACGCGGTCTTGGCCGCTCCCTCGACCGGCTTTTCGGCCAATAGGCCCAACATGCGGCGTTTCTATCGCGCGGCGGCCGTGACGCGATCGGCCGGGGGCTTCGGCGTCGCCCTGGACGGCAAGCCGATGCGCACCCCTGCCGGCCGGCCGCTGACCCTGCCGAGCGAGCCGTTGGCCGCCGCTATTGCCGCCGAGTGGCAGGCGCAGGACGAGAAGGTCAAGCCGCTGACCATGCCGATCATGCGCCTGGTGGCGACGGCGATCGACCGGGTCGCGGCCGAGCGCGAGCGCGTCGTCGACGAGATCGCCGCGTATGCCGCTTCCGACCTCGTTTGCTACCGCGCCGGCGACAATGCCGAGCTGTGCCGCCGCCAGACCGAGACCTGGCAACCGTTACTCGACTGGCTGCGGCGCCGCTACGACGTCAGCCTGGCGGTGACCGAGGGCGTCATTCCCGTCGCCCAGCCGGCCGAGGCGCTCGCCCGCCTGCGCGCGGTGGTCGCGGCGCAGGACGACTTCGCGCTGACCGCCCTGCACGCCCTGGTGACCACTGCCGGTTCGCTGGTCGTCGCGCTGGCGATGCTCGAAGGCGAGACCGGGCTCGACGCCGGCTACGCGGCGAGCCAGCTCGACGAGCTCTACCAGGCCGAGCAGTGGGGGGAGGATGCCGAGGCGGCGGCCCGGCGCAAGGCGCTTTACGACGATCTCGCCGCCGCCCTGCGCTTCCTCGCCCTGCTGCGGGGCTGAGGTGGCGGCGGCCGGAGCCGGCCGGATGGGGCCGGGCGCTGGCCTGCGCCGGGCTTTGGTGCTATGCCAGCCGGCGCCCGTCACGGCCCGGCAATAACCGCCGGCAGGGGGGACCATGGAAGACATCATCCGCCAGCTCGAAGAAAAGCGCGCCGCCGCCCGGCTTGGCGGCGGCACCCGCCGCATCGAGGCCCAGCACGCCAAGGGCAAGCTCACCGCCCGCGAGCGCATCGAGCTCCTGCTCGACCCCGGCTCCTTCGAGGAGTGGGACATGTTCGTCGAGCATCGCTGCAGCGACTTCGGCATGGCCGAGCAGAAGATCCCCGGCGACGGCGTGGTCACCGGCTACGGCACCATCAACGGCCGCCTGGTCTTCGTCTTCAGCCAGGACTTCACCGTCTTCGGCGGCTCGCTGAGCGAGGCCCACGCCGAGAAGATCTGCAAGATCATGGACAAGGCGATGCAGGTCGGCGCGCCGGTGATCGGGCTCAACGATTCCGGCGGCGCCCGCATCCAGGAGGGCGTCGCCTCGCTCGGCGGCTACGCCGAGGTGTTCAAGCGCAACGTGCTCGCCTCGGGCGTGGTGCCGCAGGTCTCGGTCATCATGGGGCCCTGCGCCGGCGGCGCCGTCTATTCGCCGGCGATGACCGACTTCATCTTCATGGTCAAGGATTCCTCCTACATGTTCGTCACCGGCCCGGACGTGGTGAAGACGGTGACCCAGGAGGTGGTGACGCAGGAGGAGCTCGGCGGCGCGGTGACCCACACCACGCGCTCGTCGGTGGCCGACCTGGCCTTCGAGAACGACGTCGACGCGCTGTGGCAGACGCGGCGTTTCTACGACTTCCTGCCGCTCTCCAACCGCGAAGCACCGCCGGTGCGCGAGACCTGGGACGCCGCCGACCGCGTCGAGATTTCGCTCGACAGCCTGGTGCCGGCCAGCCCCAACAAGCCCTACGACATGAAGGAGCTGATCGAGAAAGTGGTCGACGAGGGCGACTTCTTCGAGCTGCAGCCGGCCTTCGCCCGCAACATCATCATCGGCCTGGCGCGCCTCGAGGGGCGCACCGTCGGCATCGTCGCCAACCAGCCGATGGTGCTGGCCGGCTGCCTGGACATCGATTCCTCGCGCAAGGCGGCGCGCTTCGTGCGCTTCTGCGACTGCTTCAACATCCCGATCGTCACCTTTGTCGACGTGCCCGGCTTCCTGCCCGGCACGGCGCAGGAATACGGCGGCATCATCAAGCACGGCGCCAAGCTGCTGTTCGCCTTTTCCGAGGCCACCGTGCCCAAGGTCACGGTGATCACCCGCAAGGCCTATGGCGGCGCCTACGACGTGATGAGCTCGAAGCACATCCGCGGCGACATCAACTTCGCCTGGCCGTCGGCCGAGATCGCGGTGATGGGGCCGAAGGGCGCGGTCGAGATCATCTTCCGGCCCGAGATCGGCGACGCCGAGAAGATCGAGGCCCGCACCGAGGAATACCGGCGCAAGTTCGCCAACCCCTTCATCGCCGGCCATCGCGGCTACATCGACGACGTCATCATGCCGCACAACACGCGGCTGCGCATCTGCCGCAGCCTCGCCATGCTGCGCGACAAGAAGCTCGAGAACCCGTGGAAGAAGCACGACAACATCCCGCTGTGAAGGAGCATCGAGCCTCGTCCTGAGGAGGCCGCGTTTGGCGCCTCCTGAGAGCCAGGCCTAAGATTGCGCCTCATCCTGAGGAGCAGGCGAAGCCTGCGTCTCGAAGGATGAGGCCGAACGAGAGCGACAAGCACGTGACGCACGGCCAAGTCAATGATTGCAGCGCCGCAAAAGGCAGCGTCCACATCAGGTGCCGACCGCGTGTCGAGGAGGACATTCACCCGAGCGTCGGGGATCAGCGAACACCAAGTCCAACGACATTTCGATTTATGGAATGATCTTGTCTCAACAGGCAGGCAAACCGCCACCATGGCATACGTGTATATGCTGAAATGCTCTGACGGTTCTTTCTACGTCGGTTCGACGCGCACGACTTTGGAAATGCGCCTCGGCGAACATGATGCCGGCGCCTATGACGGTTACACGGCGTCCCGACGCCCGGTGACTCTCGTCTGGTCGCAAGAATTCCCAGTTATCACCGACGCGATCGTGGTCGAGCGCCGGATCAAGGGCTGGAGCCGGGCGAAGAAGGAAGCGCTGATCGCCGGCGACTTCGCGTGCATCAAGCGGCTCGCCAAGCGTCGCAGCAGGCGCTCCTCATCCTTCGAGACGCGCCGTGACGGCGCTCCTCAGGATGAGGAGCGGAGATAGACGAACAGCCAAGGCCGATCCAAATGTTCTCCAAGATCCTTATCGCCAATCGCGGCGAGATCGCCTGCCGGGTGATCAAGACCTGCCGCCGGCTCGGCATCAAGACCGTCGCGGTCTATTCCGAGGCCGACGACGGCGCGCTGCACATGCGCATGGCCGACCAGGCGGTGCCGATCGGCAAGGCGCCCGCCGCCGAGAGCTACCTGGTGATCGAGCGCATCGTCGAGGCCTGCAAGGCGACCGGCGCCGAGGCGGTGCATCCCGGCTACGGCTTCCTGAGTGAGAACCGCCGCTTCGCCGAGGCGCTTGATGCCGCCGGCATCGTCTTCATCGGCCCGCCCGCCGCCGCGGTGGCGGCGATGGGCGACAAGATCGAATCGAAGAAGCTGGCCCAGGTGGCCGGCGTCAACTCGGTGCCCGGCTATCTCGAGGCGCTCAAGGACGCCGACGAGGCGGTGACGGTGGCGCGCGAGATCGGCTACCCGGTGATGCTCAAGGCCTCGGCCGGCGGCGGCGGCAAGGGCATGCGCACCGCCTGGTCCGACGACGAGGTGGTGCAGGCCTTCCGCTCGGCCACCAACGAGGCCCGTTCGGCGTTCGGCGACGAGCGGGTGTTCGCCGAGAAATACATCGAGGAGCCTCGCCACATCGAGATCCAGGTGCTCGGCGACAAGCACGGCAACGTCGTCTATCTCGGCGAGCGCGAATGCTCGATCCAGC
>CAYTWJ010000272.1:0-4671 GCA_964442055.1 uncultured Rhodospirillaceae bacterium
CAAAGTGCTGGTGCTGGCGCCGGAAAGCCCGGACGCGCTGTGGTTCGTCGGCCGCGCCGAGGCCGAGGCCGGCCGCCGCGAGGCGGCCCTCGGCCATTGGCGTCAGCTTCTGGCCCAGCTTCCGCCCGACAGCCCCGAACATGTCCAGGTCCAACGCTCGATCGCCGAACTCGAGCGCCAGCCGTGACGGGCCCTTAACCCGTCCTTAAGGCCGCGGCGGTGGAATGACGCGGCATCGTTCCCGTCGCGGTCCTCATGAACGTCGGCCCGAGCCCCCAACTCATCGCCGCCCTCGCCGCCCTGAAAAAGGGAAAGGTCGCGGCTCCCGCGGCCCCGGCCCGGCCCGCGGCGCCGGCGGCCGCCTCGGCGCCCCATGCCGAAGCCACGCCGCCGGCGGCGTCGGGCCCATCGCCGCGCTCCGTCCGCCCCGGCCGAATCCTCGACATCCGCGTCTAGGAACGCCGATCCAGCGCGCGCGTTGACGCTCTGTCGGGCGGCGAGCTAGCTTGTCGCGCAAGCAAAGCGATGATGCCGGGGAGGGCACGCCGATGGCACGCTGGATCGCATTCGTCTCGGCATGGCTGCTGGCGGCGGTTCTTGCCGCCGGGCCGTCGGCGGCGCAGACCCGGGAAAAGGTCTCGGTCGCCGCGCTGGCCTTCGTCTCCTCCTCGCCGATCTTCATCGCCCTCGACCGCGGCCATTTCGCCGCCGAGGGGCTCGATGTCGAGATCAAGTTCTTCACCGCCGCCGGCCCGGTGGCGCTGGCGGTGGCCTCGGGCGACGCCGATTTCGGCATCACCGGGCTCACCGGCGCGTTCTACAACCTGGCCGGCAAGGGCGCGCTCAAGATCGTTGCCGCGCAGAGCCGCGAGGAGCCAGGCTATGACTTCGTCGCCTACGTGGTCTCGAAGAAGGCCTATGACGCGGGCTTCCGCTCGGTGGCGCAGTATCCGGGCAAGACGGTCGGCATCACCACCGTCGGCTCGACCTTCCACTACAATCTCGGCAAGCTCGCCGAGAAGCGTGGCTTCAAGCTCGAGCAGGTGACGCTGAAGCCGCTGCAATCGATCCCCAACGTGATGGCGGCGCTGCAGGGCAGCCAGGTCGATTCGGTGCTGCTGCCGGCCAACAACGCGCTCGCGCTCGAGCGCGAAGGCGCGGGCAAGATCATCGGCTGGGTGCACCAGGAGACGCCGTGGCAGCTCGGCGCGCTTTTCGCCTCGTCCAGGAACGTCGAGACGCGGCGGGCGATCGTCGAGAAGTTCGTGCGCGGCTACCAGAAGGGCGCGGCCGACTATGCGCGCGCCTTCCTGCAGCGCGACGCCGCCGGCAAGCGCGTCTTCGGCGCCGAGGCCGAGGCGCTGTTCCCGATCCTCAAGAAATACGTCAAGCCCGAGCCGACGCTGGAGCGGGTCAAGGAGAGCGCCAATTTCATCGACCCCGAGGGCCGGCTGCTGGTGCAGGACATCTACGACCAGGTCGCCTGGTACAAGGCGCAAGGGCTGGTCGACAAGGACGTCGATCCCAAGGCTTTCCTCGACCTGGGCTTCGTCAAGGGGCACCTGCAGCTGCCCAAGAGCTGACGCCGGTCCGCCGGCATGGAGCTGCGGGTCGAGGGCGTCAGCCATCGCTTCGGCGACCTGCAGGTCCTCGACGACATCGGCCTCGGCGTTGCCGCCGGCGAGACGCTGGTCCTGATCGGGCCTTCGGGCTGCGGCAAGTCGACGCTGCTCGGCATCATGGGCGGCTTGCTTGAGCCCTCTGCCGGCCGGGTGACGGTGGCCGGCGCGTTGCCCGACGGCTGCCTCAATCCCTTCACCTACATCTTCCAGGATTTCGCCCTGCTGCCCTGGCGCACCGTCGCCGGCAACGTCGCGCTGGCGCTCGAGCATCATGCGCTGGCCGGCGCCGAGCGGCGCGAGCGCGTCGCCGCGGCGCTGGCGCTCTGCGGCCTCGCCGAGTTCGCCGACGCCTTTCCGCGCCAGCTTTCCGGCGGCATGCGCCAGCGGGTCGGCATCGCCCGCGCCATCGTCGTGCGGCCGGCGGTGCTGTTCCTCGACGAGCCGCTGTCGGCGCTCGACGCGCAGACGCGCGAGCTCCTGATGGAGGACCTGCTGGCGATCTGGGGGCGCGAGCGTACCACCAGCATCTACGTCACCCACGACCAGGCCGAGGCCCTGGCGCTCGCCGACCGCGTCGCCGTCCTGTCGCGCCGCCCGGGGCGGCTCAAGGAGATCGTCGCCGTGCCGGTGCCGCGCGCCGAACGCGCCGCGCCGGGCCGCGCGCGCGAACTCGCCGAGCTCGGCGAGGCGCTGTGGCGGCTGATCCGCGACGAGGCGGCGGCGGCCGAGCGCGAGGTGCAGCATGCCTGACGGCGCGCGCCGCACGGTGCCCTTCCGCGGCGGCGGCTTCAGCCCCGGCGGCCGGCGCTGGGCGCCGTGGCTCGCCTTCGCGGTGATCCTGCTCGCCTGGCAGGGCGCCTCGTCGAGCGGGCTCTTGCCGCGCCTCTTGATGCCATCGCCGCTCGCCGTGCTGGCCGCGCTTGGCGAGCTCGCCGCTGCCGGCAAGCTCGCGCTGCATGTCGGCGCCTCGCTGCAGCGCCTGGCCTGGGGCTGGCTGGTCGGCACCGGGCTCGGGCTCGGCATCGGCCTCGCCATGGGCATCTTCTCGCTCGCCCGCGCCATCGGCATCCCGGTCACCGCGGCGCTGTTCCCGATCCCGAAGATCGCGCTTCTGCCGCTGCTCATCCTCTGGTTCGGCATCGGCGAGCCGTCGAAGGTGGCGACCATCGCGCTCGGCGTGCTGTTCCCGACCGCGATCAGCGCCTACAGCGCGGTCGACAACGTGCCGCGCAACCTGATCCGCATGGGCCAGAGCTTCGGCCTGCCGGCGCGGCTGATCGTGCTCAAGATCGTGCTGCCCGGCGCCATGCCCGGCATCCTCGCCGGCTTCCGCATCTCGGCCTCGATCGCGCTGATCCTGCTCACCGCCGCCGAGATGATCGGCGCCGAGCACGGCGTCGGCGCCTTCATCCTCGCCGCCGGCAACCTGATGCAGACCGACCAGCTGGTTGCCGGCGTGGTCATCCTGTCGCTGCTCGGATTGGCGGTCAGCTTCCTGCTCGGCCGCATCGAGCGGCGCCTCTTGCGATGGCGCTGAACCCGGCCACGCGCATCGTGCGCAAGGCGCCGGGCCCGCCGCGCCCGCTTCGCGCCGACATCGCCGTGCTCGGCGCCGGCATCGCCGGCGTCTCGGCGGCGCTCGAGGCGGCGCGGCTCGGGCGGCGGGTGGCGCTCATCGACGCCGGGCCGGCTCTCGGCGGCCAGGCGGTCGGCGCCGTCGTCGGCACCTTCTGCGGCCTCTATTCGAACGGGCCGCGGCCCTACCAGGTGACGCACGGCATCGCCGACGACATCCTGCGCGACCTCGGCGCCGCCGGCGCGCTGCACCACATCCGCGGCCGGCGCAACACCGTGATCGTGCAGTACGACGAGGTGGCGCTCGGCCGCTGGATCGAGGAGGCGGTGCGGCGCGCCGGCATAGCGGTGCTGCTCGGCGCGGTGCTGCGCGCGGTGCGGCGCGACGGCTCCCGCCTGCGCGCGCTCGCGCTTGCCACCCGCTACGGCGCGGTCGAGCTCGCCGCCGACGGCTTCATCGACGCCTCGGGCGACGCGGCGCTCGCCTGGCATGCCGGCTTTCCCTGCCGCGAGCCCGAGACGCCGGTCTTGGGCACGCAGATGCTGGTGATCGAGGGCTTCGATACGGAAGCGCTGGCCGCGCTCGACCGTGCCGCGCTGCTGCGCCGGCTGGCCGAGCGCGGCGGCGATTACGGCCTGGTGCGCCGCGACGGCTTCGTCTTCGCCTTTCCCGGTCGCGGCACGGCGCTGGTCAACATGACCCACATCGAGACGCCGCTCGACCCGGTGGCGGCGGCCGCCGCCGCCTTGGAAGGCCGCGCCCAGGCCGATCGCGTTGTCGCCTTCCTGCGCGGCGAGTTCCCGGCCCCCTTCGCCGCGGCGCGGGTGCGCAGCTACGGCCTCACGGGCATGCGCCAGACGCGCTGGATCGTCGGCCGCCACCAGCTCACCGCCGACGAGGTGCGCGCGGGCACGCGCTTCGCCGACGCGATCGCCCGCTGCTCGTGGCCGATCGAGCTGCACCAGGATGCCGCCGAGGTGCACTGGGAGGAATTCGGCGACGACCACATGCACTGGATCCCGCTCGGCGCGCTGCTGCCGGCCGAGGCCGACAATCTGGTCTCCTGCGGCCGCTGCATCGACGCCGACGCGGCGGCGCTCTCCTCGGTTCGCGTGATGGGGCCGTGCATCGCCATGGGCGCGGCGGCGGCCCACGCGCTCGACCTCGCCGGCTCGGGCGCGGCGGGCCAGATCGACATCGGTGCCTTGCAGCGCCGGCTTGCCGACAATCTCGAACGGCGCGACTGAAATGAGCGCCGCCGGCCCCCGAGGGAGCCGGCGGCGGGATCAAGCCGCGGCGACTATGCCGCCTTGACGTTGGCGAGGAACTCGTCGACCTGGCCGCGCAGCGCGGCGGCCTGCTTGGCGAGGTCGGTGGCGGCGCCGAGAACCTGGGTCGCCGCGGCGCCGGTGTCGCTCGCCGCCTGGGTGACGCCGCCGATGTTGGAGGAGACCTCGTTGGTGCCGGCCGCGG
>CAYTWJ010000273.1:0-4664 GCA_964442055.1 uncultured Rhodospirillaceae bacterium
ACTCTGGCGTGCGCCGGCACCACCGAGGTCGTCTCCTCGCTCAGGCGCGACGGCAGCCCGGTCGAGCACCATATCGCCATGGGCACCTATGTCGTGGTCGAGGGCGAGGACGAGTACGTGCGCCGCTGCTTCCGCGAATACCACATGCTGCAGGACTCGAGCTCGAAATACGCCGCGCTCTACCGGCCGACGCACATGATCGGCCTCGAGCTCGGCATCTCGGTCGCCTCGGTGGCGCTGCGCGGCGAGCCGACCGGGCGCGCCACCGGCTTCCGCGCCGACGTCGTCGCCACCGCGAAGCGCGACCTCCAGGCCGGCGAGGTGCTCGACGGCGAGGGCGGCTTCACCGTCTGGGGCAAGCAGATGCCGGCGGCGGCGTCGCTCGAGCGCGGCTGCCTGCCGCTCGGGCTCGCGCACGGCGTGAAGCTCAAGCGCGACGTCGCCGCCGGTTGCCAGGTCGGCTGGGCCGACGTCGCGGTGGACGAGAGCGCGCTGGCGGTGCGCTTCCGCCGCGAGATGGAGGCGGTCTTCCGGCAGGAGGGCCTCGCCGCGGCGGAATAGCGCCGCCCGCGCCGACCCTCAGGCCAGGCCGGGGCGGCGGCGCGCGACGCCGGCGAGGATGCGCCGCGCCGCCTGGCGGTATTCGGGCAGCCAGCGCAGCACCGCCGCGACGCCGCCGAGCACGACCAGGCCGATCGCCAGCATGAGGCGCTCGGGCGCGAGGCCGGCGAGGTCGCAAAGCAGCCAGAGCAGGCCGCTCGCCAGCAGCACCCCGCTCATGTTCAGGAAGTTGTTGGTGGCGATGAGATGGCCCTTCTCGTCGCGGCCGGCCCGTCGCTGCAACGAGGCGTTGACCGGCACGACGATCAGGCCGCCGCAGAAGCCGCGGCCGCCAAGCAGGACGAAAGCGGCGGCGGCATTGCCGGCGGCGAGCCCGATCAGAAGGCAGGCCGCGCCGACGCCCGCCGCGCCGAGCGGCACCAGCCCGAGCGCGTCGCCGCCGCCGAGGCGCGCCGCCGAGGCGGCGCCGGCGGCGATGCCGAGGCCCGTGGCCGCCGCCAGCAGCCCGGTGCCGAGCGCGCCGAGCCCGAACGAGCCGCCGGCCAGCAGCAGCACGTCGAGCATGATGAGGGTGCCGAGGCATTCGTAAGCGGTGAGCGTCGCCACCGCCGGCCCGAGCGCCCGGTCGCGGGCCAGGCGCCGGATTCCGGCCGCGATCTCGCGCCAGGGCGACACTGGCGCCGGGCGGCTCCGGCCCGCCGCCGGCCGCGGCGCCAGACCGAGAAGCGCCACCAGCGCGGCCAGCGCCACCGCGACGAACACCGCCCCGATGAAGGCCGGCTGCGCTTGCCACAACCCGAGCAGGATGCCGCCGATCGCGGTGCCGAGGATGACCGCGCCGTAGCGCGTCAGCTCCATCCAGCCGTTGACCCGCTCGAGCTCGCGCTCGGGCACCAGCTCGGGCAGGGTGCCGTACTTCGCCGGGCTGGCGATCGCCGATTGCGTCGCGGCGAGGAAGAGGGCGAGCAGAAGCAGCGGGAACGCCTCGAGCGCCAGCGCCGCGGCCGCCAGCAGGCCGATGGGCAGGCTCATGGCGTTGCTGGCGATCAGCACCCGGCGCTTGGCGAAGCGGTCGGCGAGAAAGCCGGCATAGCCCGAGAACAGCAGATAGGGCGCGATCACCGCCGCGCCGGCGAGCGAGAGGGCACCGCTGCCGCCGGGCACGGCGGCATCGACCGCCAGCAGCGAGACCACCATCTTGAGCGCGTTGTCGTTGAGCGCATCGAGCCCTTGCGCGACGACCAGCGGGGCGGCACCGCCGAGCCTCGGCCGCGCCATCTCAGCCGGTCCGCCCAAGCTCGCCGCGGGCCGCGGCCGCCTCGCCGGCGGCGATGGCGAGCCCCTGGACCGTCGGCCGCGCCTCGGTGCCGAGCCAGCGGCAGAGCCGGCGCATGCGCGCGCAGATCGCCGCGTGCTCGAATTCTCCCGGCCGGCGCACTTCGGCCGGCGCCAGGCTGAGCGGGACCAGCCGCAGCCCACTGATGCGCCCGCCGTCCACGTCGGCGAGGAAGAGGAACGTGCGGTCGGTGCGCACGCCGGGAAAGACCCAGTAGTCGTCGAGGAAGTCGCCGGTGTCGTAAAGGATCGGCGCGCCGTGATGGACCTCGATGCCCTGGACGATATGCGCCGAATGGCCGTGGACGAGGTCGACGCCGAGCTCGACCGCCCGCCGGGCGAAGCGCCGGATACGTGGCGACGGCCAGGGCCGCAGGTTCGGCCCCCAATGGGCGCTGAGCACGACCAGGTCGGCGCCGTCGCGTCGCAGCCGCTCGATCTGGGAGTGGAGCAGCGCGAGCGTCACATGGTCGTCGCGGATACGCATGAAATTGGTGCCCGGGCGGTCGGGCCGGGCGGCGAACCCGGGCATGGTGTCGGTGATCGCGATCACCCCGACGGCGAGCCCGCCGACATCGACCAGCGCCGGGCGCGCGGCCTCGGCGCTGTTGGCGCCGGCACCGGCATGGGCGATGCCGGCGGTCGTGAGATGCCGCCGCGTCTCGGCGAGTCCCTCGGCCTCGCAATCGAGGATATGGTTGTTGGCCAGGCTGACGAAGCGGAAGCTGGCCGCCGCCAGCACCGCGGCCATCGCCGGCGCGGCGCGGAAGCGGAACGCCTTCCACGACCGGCGCCAGAGCGCGTCGCCGCCGCTGATCGGGCCTTCGAGATTGCCGAACAGCCCGGCGCAGCCGGCGAGCAGCGGGGCGATCGCGCGCCAGGGTTGGTCGGGGGCCGCATCGGCGAGGGCGGCGCTGACCCTGCGCCCCGCCATCAGGTCGCCGACGAAGCCGAGGGTGATGCGCCCGCTCGCCATGCGGACGAGGAAACAGGTCCGCGCCGGCAATGCGAACGTCGGCGCGCTGCCAGCGGTCGCGGCCGCCTGGGCCTTGCGGCGGCCGGACGGGCGGGATTTACTGCCGGCCAAAGCCCGACGGGCGACGATTGCGACGGGAGGACCCGATGACCAGGGAATTGCATCACTACGTCGGCGGCAAGGCGGTGAAGGGCGCGAGCGGCCGTTTCGGCGACGTCTTCAACCCGACCACCGGCGAGCTCGCGGCGCGGGCGCCGCTCGCCGCCAGGGCCGAGGTCGAGGCGGCGATCGCCAACGCCGCCGCCGCCTTCCCCGGCTGGGCGGCGCAATCGCCCCAGGCGCGCGCCCGGGTGATGTTCAGGTTCAAGGAGCTGGTCGAGAAGAACATGGACGAGCTGGCGCTCCTGCTCGCCAGCGAGCACGGCAAGGTGGTCGCCGACGCCAAGGGCTCGATCCAGCGCGGCCTCGAAGTGGTCGAGTTCGCCTGCGGCGTGCCGCACCTGATGAAGGGCGAGTATTCCGACAGCGTCGCCCGCGGCGTCGACGTCTATTCGATGCGCCAGCCGCTCGGCGTCGTCTGCGGCATCACGCCGTTCAACTTCCCGGCCATGGTGCCGATGTGGATGTTCGCGGTCGCCATCGCCTGCGGCAACACCTTCATCCTCAAGCCTTCCGAAAAGGATCCTTCCTGCCCGCTCAGGCTCGGCGAGCTGATGATGGAGGCGGGCGCGCCGGCCGGCGTGCTCAACGTCGTCAACGGCGACAAGGAGGCGGTCGACACGCTGCTCACCGACCCGCGCATCCAGGCGGTGAGCTTCGTCGGCTCGACGCCGATCGCGCAATACGTCTATGCGACGGCGGCCCAGCACGGCAAGCGCGTGCAGGCGATGGGCGGCGCCAAGAACCACATGATCGTGCTGCCCGACGCCGACATGGAGCAGGCGACCGACGCGCTGATCGGCGCCGGCTACGGCTCGGCCGGCGAGCGCTGCATGGCGATCTCGGTCGCCGTGCCGGTGGGCGAGAAGACCGCCGACGCGCTGATCGAGCGGCTGGCGCCGCGCGTGCGCGCGCTCAAGGTCGGCCCCTCGACCGACAAGGATTCGGAGATGGGGCCGCTGGTCACCCGCCAGCACCTCGACAAGGTCAAGGGCTATGTCGAGCTCGGCGTGCGCGAAGGCGCCGCGCTGGCGGTGGACGGCCGCGGCCTCAAGCTGCAGGGCTACGAGAACGGCTACTTCATGGGCGGCTGCCTGTTCGACCGGGTGAAGCCCGAGATGCGCATCTACAAGGAGGAGATTTTCGGCCCGGTGCTCTCGGTGGTGCGGGCGCGCGACTTCGACGAGGCGCTGCGGCTGCCGAGCGAGCACGAGTACGGCAATGGCGTCGCCATCTTCACCCGCGACGGCGACGCGGCGCGCGAGTTCGCCAACCGGGCCAAGATCGGCATGGTCGGCGTCAACGTGCCGATCCCGGTGCCGCTCGCCTTCCACACCTTCGGCGGCTGGAAGCGCTCGGCCTTCGGCGACACCAACCAGCACGGCCCCGAGGGCGTGCGCTTCTTCACCAAGGTCAAGACGGTGACCTCGCGCTGGCCGACCGGCGTGCGCGCCGGCGCCGAGTTCGTCATCCCGACGCTGAAATAGCCGCGCCTCCCCGCGCCGGTCCGGGCGGCACCGCGACGGTGCCGCCCGTCGTTTTCCGATGTGCGAATCCGCCGACAGCTTACTCGCCGGCGATCGCCGCCCGCGCCGCCGCGGCGAGCTCGAGGGCGACCCCCACCTGGAGCTCG
>CAYTWJ010000274.1:0-4655 GCA_964442055.1 uncultured Rhodospirillaceae bacterium
GCCGAGGCGGTGGCCCGGCTGCCCGAGTTCGACGCGCTGCGCGACCAGGCGCGCGACATCAAGGACCACGTGCTCGCCCACCTCGACTTCTATCTCGAGGCCTTCGAGCGGCGCGTCACCGAGCAGGGCGGCCACGTGCACTGGTGCCGCACGCCGCGCGAGGCGCGCGAGACCGTGCTCGCGCTCTGCCGCAAGGCCGGCGCCAGGACCTGCACCAAGGGCAAGTCGATGATCGGCGAGGAGATCGCCATCAACCCCTTCCTCGAGCAGCACGGCATCCGCCCGATCGAGACCGATCTCGGCGAATACATCATCCAGCTCGCCGACGAGCCGCCCAGCCACATCATCGGCCCGGCGGTGCATAAGACCAAGGAGCAGATCACCGACCTCTTCTTCGAGCACCACAAGGCCTACGGCAAGACCGCGCGCCTCACCGACGCCCAGGCGCTGGTCAACGAGGCGCGCGAGATCCTGCGCCAGAAGTACCTCGACGCCGATGTCGGCATCACCGGCGCCAATTTCCTGGTCGCCGAGACCGGCTCGAGCGTGATCGTCACCAACGAGGGCAACGGCGACCTCACCCAGACGCTGCCGAAGATGCACATCGTGCTGGCCAGCCTGGAAAAGGTGGTGCCCACCCTCGAGGACATGACCACCATCCTGCGCGTGCTGGCGCGCTCGGCCACCGGCCAGGAGATGTCGGTCTACACCACCGTCTCGACCGGGCCGCGCCGCGCCGGCGACCCCGACGGGCCGGGCGAATACCACGTGGTGCTGCTCGACAGCGGGCGCAGCGCCATGCTCGGCACCGAGCTCAAGGAGCTGCTGCGCTGCATCCGCTGCGGCGCCTGCATGAACCACTGCCCGGTCTACCAGACCGTCGGCGGCCACGCCTATGGCTGGGTCTATCCGGGGCCGATCGGCGCCGCGCTCGATCCGCATTTCGTCGGCATCGAGGAGGCGCAGCACCTGCCCAACGCCTCGACCTTCTGCGGCCGCTGCGAGCAGGTCTGCCCGATGCGCATCCCGCTGCCGAAGATCCTGCGCTACTGGCGCGAAAAGGCCTTCGAGGGCCGGGTGACGCCGCCGCTGCAGCGCGCCGGCATCGAGCTGTGGGCCTGGGCGGCCAAGCGGCCGGCGCTCTATCGCCTGGCGGCGGGGCTGACGGCGCGGCTCCTCGGCGCGATGGGCCGGCGGCGCGGCCGCTTCGGCTCTCTGCCGCTGGCCTCGGCCTGGACCAGGGGGCGCGACATGCCGGCCCCCGAGGGGCGCACGTTCCATGACCTCTGGCGCGAGCGGCAGCGGCGCCGCCCGGCGGGCGCGGCATGAGCGCGCGCGACCAGATCTTAAGCGCGATCCGCGG
Source organism: uncultured Rhodospirillaceae bacterium (assembly GCA_964442055.1). Lineage (GTDB taxonomy): Bacteria > Pseudomonadota > Alphaproteobacteria > Ferrovibrionales > Ferrovibrionaceae > CAYTWJ01. The sequence goes on from CAYTWJ010000274.1 coordinate 1,364, forward strand.
TTCGCTGAAGCGCGGGCCGCTCGCCGGCCCCGAGCGCGCCGCCGCCGAGCAGCGGCTGAAGGCGCCGCATCGCAACCTCATCCCGAAGCGCGCGCAGCTGCCGCATGCCGAGCGCGTGGCGCTGTTCTGCCGGCTGGCCGAGGCGCTGGCGGCGACCGTCGACCGGGTAGGCGCCGACGAGGTGCCGGCGGCGGTGGCCGACTATCTCGCCGGCCGCAACCTGCCGCTCGCCATCCGCCTCGCGCCCGATCCCTGGCTGAAAAGCCTGCCCTGGGCGAACCGGCCGCTGCTCGGCGTCGCCGAGGGGCGCGCCGAGCCGGCCGACCTCGTCAGCGTCACGCCGGCGCTCGCCGGCATCGCCGAGACCGGCACGCTGATGCTGGCCTCGGGGCCGGAATCGCCGACCACGCTCAACTTCCTGCCCGACGTGCACATCGCCGTGCTGCGGACCTCGCAGATCGTCGGGCCGTTCGAGGACGCCTGGGCGCGCTTGCGCGCGCGCGGGCACATGCCGCGCGCCGTCAACCTGATCTCGGGGCCGTCGCGCACCGCCGACATCGCCCAGGAGCTGATCATGGGGGCGCACGGGCCGCGCCGGCTCCACATCGTCGTCGTCGATGACGGGGAAGGGTGAGCGCCGGCCGCCGGCGAGCGACGACGACGCGGCGCTGTGGCACCGGCTGACCGAAGGCGTCAAGCCGCTCGCCCGCCGGCCCAAGCCCGCGCCGGCGAAACCGCCTGCCGCCCGGCCCGCCGCCGCCCCGGCGCGCAAGCCCGTGCCGCCGCCACCCGCGCCGCGGTCGCCGTCCGGCCCCGGGCTCGACAAGCGCACCGCCGAGCGGCTGCGCCGCGGCGACATGCCGATCGAGGCGCGCCTCGATTTGCACGGGCTCACCCAGGCGGAAGCCCATGCCGCGCTCGCCCGCTTCGTCGCCGCCCAGCACGCCGCCGGGCGCCGCTGCCTCCTGGTCATCACCGGCAAAGGCACGCCGCGCGCGGCGGCCGACCAGGGCATCATGCCGGAACGGCGCGGCGTGCTGCGCGAGCTGGTGCCGCGCTGGCTGAAGGAACCGGCGCTGGCCGAGCGGGTGCTGGCGACGGCGCCGGCCCAGCCGCGCCACGGCGGCGGCGGCGCGCTCTACCTGCTGCTGCGCCGGCGGCGCGAGCCCGAGCCGGCATGACGCCCTTCGGCGCCCGGGTGCGGGCGCTGCGCCGGGCGCGCGGCGTCACGCTCAAGGCGATGGCGGCGGCGCTCGAGGTCTCGCCGGCCTATCTCTCGGCGCTCGAGCACGGCCGGCGCGGGCGGCCGTCCTGGTGGCTGGTGCAGCGCATCTGCGCCTATTTCAACATCATCTGGGACGAGGCCGAGGAATTGCAGCGCCTCGCCCAGCTCTCGCATCCGCGCGTCGTCATCGACACCGCGGGCCTGAGCCCGGCCGCGACCGAGCTCGCCAACCGGCTGGCCGAGAGCATCGCCGGCCTCGACGAGGCGGCGGTCGCCCGCCTCCTCGCCGCGCTGCCGGAGGAACGGCGGTAAGCGCTTGGGCTTGGGGGCAAATTCGGCCGATCTCCCATCCGCAGACGCTATTAAAAAATCGGCCATTTTTTTAATAGCGGCTGGCGCTATCAAAAGTTTTTGTAGTCGACCACCCTACTGCATGAACATCACGGTGACGCGGCGGTCGGAGGCTTGCGTCTTGGGCAGGAAGCCGAGCGCGCCGCCGAAGGCTTCGCCCTTGAGGTCGTAGCCGAAGCTCGCCTTGACGCCGTTCTGGCGCAGGATCGCCGCCACCGCGTCGGCGCGCTGGCGGGCGAGGCGCTCGTTGGCCTTGGCGTCGCCCGATTTCGAGGTCTGGGCGGCGAGGCAGATATGCTGCACGAAATGGTCCTTGGCCTGCTTCGCCACCTTGGCGAGCTCCGCCTTGTCCTTGTCGGCGACGCGCGCGCTGCCCTCGTCGAAATAGACCGTGATCGGGTTGGGGTTGGGGAAGCGGTCGCGCTGCTTGCCCGGCAGGCAGTCGGCCGCCAGCGCGGGTCCCGTCCACAACGTGGCGGCCAGTGCCGCCGCCAGCGCCGCCGCGATCCAGCTCGTTCTCGACATCGCACCCTCCCGTCGTCGGCTCACAGGATGAACTTGCTGAGGTCGGCGTCCTTGGCCAGCGCGCCGACCTGGGCGCGCACATAGGCGCCGTCGACGGTGACGGTCTGGCCGGCGCGGTCGGCGGCGGTGAAGCTGATCTCCTCGAGCAGCTTCTCGAGGATGGTGTGCAGCCGCCGCGCGCCGATGTTCTCGACCGCGCGGTTGACCGCCTCGGCCAGGTCGGCGATGGCGTCGACCGCGTCGTCGGTGAAGACCAGCGTCACCTCCTCGGTCCTCAGCAGCGCGACGTACTGCTTGAGCAGGCTGACCTCGGTCTCGGTGAGGATGCGCACGAAGTCGTCGCGCGCCAGCGCCTTCAGCTCGACCCGGATCGGCAGCCGGCCCTGCAGCTCGGGCAGCAGGTCGGCCGGCTTGGCGAGATGGAACGCGCCCGAGGCGATGAACAGCACGTGGTCGCTCTTCACCGGGCCGTGCTTGGTCGCCACCGTGGTGCCCTCGATCAGCGGCAGGAGGTCGCGCTGCACGCCCTCGCGGCTCACGTCGGCGCCGCCGCGCCATTCCGAGCGGGCGCAGATCTTGTCGATCTCGTCGATGAAGACGATGCCGTCCTGCTCGGCGGCGCGGATCGCCGCCTTGACCACCGCCTCCTGGTCGAGCAGCTTGTCGCTCTCCTCGGCGGTGAGCAGGCGCATGGCGTCGGCGACGCCGAGCTTGCGCCGGCGCTGGCGCCCGCCCAGCGCCTTGCCCAGGATGTCGCCGAGATTCATCATCCCCATCTGCGCGCCCGGCATGCCGGGGATGTCGAAGGTCGGCATCTGCAAGCCGCCGGTCTCGGCCACCTCGATCTCGACCTCGCGCCCGTCGAGGTCGCCCTCGCGCAGCATCTTGCGGAAGCGCTGGCGGGTGTCGGGGCTGGCCTTGTCGCCGACCAGGGCGTCGAGCAGGCGCTCCTCGGCGGCGAGCTCGGCGCGCGCCTGCACCTCCTTGCGCCGCCGCTCGCGCTCGAGCCCGATCGCCACCTCGACCAGGTCGCGCATGATCTGCTCGACGTCGCGGCCGACATAGCCGACCTCGGTGAACTTGGTCGCCTCGACCTTGAGGAACGGCGCCCCGGCCAGCCGGGCGAGGCGGCGCGAGATCTCGGTCTTGCCGACGCCGGTCGGGCCGATCATCAGGATGTTCTTCGGCAGC
>CAYTWJ010000275.1:0-4640 GCA_964442055.1 uncultured Rhodospirillaceae bacterium
TGCACCAGCCGATTGACGACGTGCTGGTCGAGGAGACGGCGCGGCGCATCGCCGAGCGGCGGGCCAGCGACGAAGGCCGCGAAGGCATCGCCGCCTTCCTCGACAAGCGCAAGCCGCGCTGGGCGGAATAGGGCGGTGTTCCGCAAGATCCTGATCGCCAACCGCGGCGAGATCGCCTGCCGCATCGTCGCCACCTGTCGCCGGCTCGGCGTGCGCACGACCACCGTCTATTCCGAGGCCGATGCCGGCGCGCGGCATGTCCGCCTGGCCGACGAGGCGCACTGGATCGGCGGCGCGGCGGCCAAGGACAGCTACCTGCGCGCCGACCGCGTGGTCGAGGCCGCCTTGCGCGCCGGCGCCGAGGCGGTTCATCCCGGCTATGGCTTCCTGGCCGAGAACGCCGACTTCGCCGAGGCCTGCGCCGCCGCCGGCTTGATCTTCATCGGCCCGCCGCCGCGGGCGATCCGCGCCATGGGCCTCAAGGGCGCGGCCAAGGAGATCATGGAGAAGGCCGGCGTGCCGGTGGTGCCGGGCTATCACGGCAGCGAGCAGGAGCCGCATTTCCTGCTCGGCCAGGCGCAGAAGATCGGCTTTCCGGTGCTGATCAAGGCGGTGGCCGGCGGCGGCGGCAAGGGCATGCGCCGGGTTGACGCCCAGGACGGCTTCCTCGCGGCGCTCGCCGGCGCCCGGCGCGAGGCGGCGGCGGCCTTCGGCGACGACCGCGTGCTGGTGGAGAAATACCTGGTCAAGCCGCGCCACATCGAGCTGCAGGTCTTCGCCGACGGCCACGGCAACGTCGTGCACCTGTTCGAGCGCGATTGCTCGGTGCAGCGCCGCCACCAGAAGGTGGTCGAGGAGGCGCCGGCGCCGGGCATGCCCGAGACGATGCGCGAGGCGATGGGGCGCGCGGCGGTCGCCGCGGCGAGGGCGATCGGCTATGTCGGCGCCGGCACCATCGAGTTCATCGCCGATGTAAGCGAGGGACTGCGGCCCGACCGCTTCTATTTCATGGAAATGAATACCCGCCTCCAGGTCGAGCATCCCGTCACCGAGATGGTCACCGGCGAGGACCTGGTCGAATGGCAGCTCCGTGTCGCCGCCGGCGAGAAGTTGCCGCGCCGGCAGGACGAGCTCGCCATCACCGGCCACGCCGTCGAGGCGCGCCTCTATGCCGAGGACCCCTCACGCGGCTTTCTGCCCTCGACTGGCCGGCTGCACCGCCTGCGCGGGCCGGCGCCGGGCGCGCACCTGCGCGTCGATGCCGGCGTCGACGAGGGCGACGCGGTGACGCCGCACTACGATCCGATGATCGCCAAGGTCATCGCCTGGGATCACGACCGCGCCGGGGCGCTGCGCCGGCTCGCCCACGCGCTCGGCCAGTACGAGATCGCCGGCGTGGCGACCAACGCCGCCTTCCTGATCGGCGTGCTGCAGCACCCCGCCTTCCAGGCCGGTGACGTCGAGACCGGCTTCATCGACCGCCACCGCGAGGATCTGCTGCCCGAACGGGCGCCGGCGACCGACCGGGTGCTGGGCCTCGCCGCCGTTGCCGTGCTGGCCGCGCGCGCGCGAGAGGCCGCCGAGGGGGCGCGCCGGTCGGGGGATGCCGCTTCGCCCTGGCACCGGGTCGACGGCTGGCGCCTCAACGACGAGGGCCACGACACGCTGCGCTTCAGGGATGGCGAGCGCGAGGTTGCGGTCCAGGTCCACTATCCGCGCGGCGCGGCAGGCGGCTGGCGCCTCGACCTGCCCGGCGGCAGCCTGCGCGCCGGCGGCGAGATCGATGAAGACGGCCGGCTTTCGGCCGAGCTCGACGGCGCGCGCCTCGACGCCGCGGTGGTGATCCAGGGCCGCGAGCTGACCCTGATGCTGCACGGCGCCGCGCACCGGCTCGCCCTGCACGATCCACTCGACGTCGGCGAGCTCGAGCACGCCGCCGGCGGCGCGGTGACGGCGCCGATGCCCGGCAAGGTCATCCAGGTGATGGTCGAGGCGGGCACGCAGGTCGCGCGCGGCAAGCCGCTGCTGATCCTCGAGGCGATGAAGATGGAGCACACCCTGACCGCGCCGGCCGACGCCAAGGTCGCCCAGGTCAACGTCGCCGTCGGCGAGCAGGTGCAGGAGGGCGCGCTGCTGGTCGCCTTCGCCGAGGAAGGCTGACGGCGCCGCTACTCGACCTTTTGCCCGACCAGGAACAGCGAGCGCTCGAGCGCCGCGAAGAACTGCTGGTAGGCCTCGGGCTCTTCGATCGCCCGCTGGTTGTACTGGGCGTTGGCGCGCACCAGCATCTGGCGCTCGTTGCGCGGGCGCACGCTGACCGTCATGGTGACGTGGTAGAAATGCCGGTCGGACTTGCTGGCGGTGACGGTGCCGAGCGTGGCATCGGTGCGCAGGACGAGGAAGCCGAGGTCCTGCAGGGTGGCGATGACGGCGCGCATCGTCTGGTTCTGGTCGGCGGTGTCGAAGGCGCGGCTCTGGATGCTGCGCAGGGCGATCTGCGAATCCGACATCGCCAGCACCTGCTGGCGCGAATCGGTCTGGCAGGCGGCGACGGCCAGCAGCGTCGCCAAGGCCGGCACGAGCAATAGCGGTCTCATAGGTTGTGCGCCTCCAGGAAGACCGCCTTGGACAGGCGGTCGAAGAAATCGCGGTAGATCGCGGCATCGTTGATCGTCTCGTGGCGCGGGCTCGGGCCGCCGGAAGAGAAGACCGCGCGGTTGAAGGTGACGCGCACGGCGACGCCCGGCGGCGCGCCGCCGAGCGGGCGCGTCACCAGCGTGGCGTGGATGCGCTGGTGCACGTCGATCGGCTGGCTCACGCCGATGAATGCCAGCAATATGGCTCCGACGATCTGCCGGGTCTCGCGCGCGTCGCGGTCCTTGCTGGCGACGATGACGCCGACCTCGGGCGCGCTTTCCGAGATCGTGAACCCGAGGTCCTGCAGCAGCGCGGAGGACGCGGCGAGCAGCCGCCGCTCGTCGTCGGTTTCGAAGCGGCGAGTCTGCATCTGGCGGTTCGCGGCCGCTTCCGGTGCCAGCCGCAGCATCTCGACCGGCATGTTGCCGGCGCAGGCGGCAAGCCAGGCGAAGGTGCCGACGACGGCGAGCGCGCGCGGCCGCACCGACTCCCTCCCTAGAACCGCGATTCGTGATAGGCGAAGTCGCGCACCCGCCTGTTTTCGTCGAACTTGATGATGACGGTCAGCGTGCGCTGCGAGGTCGAGCTGGCGCCCGCGCTGCGGCCGTAGCCCGGCAGCACGCCGCCGCCGGCGATGCCGTTGCCGGGCGTGAAGCCGGCCAGCACCAGGGCCATGACGCTGCCGTAGCTGGTCGAATAGGCGCGCTCGGTCGCGATCTTGTCGTAGATCCAGGTCTCGCGGCGGCCGTCGTCGCTGGTGACGACGTTGGGCGAGCCCAGTGCCTGTGCCACCTCGGCGCCGCTCATGCCGACACGGATCTCGCGCTGCACGGTGCCGACGGTGACGCGCTCGCCGGCGTCGTCGCGCACCGCGGCGCGGTGGTCGCGCGCGCTCTCGCAGGCGCCGAGGGTGGCGAGAAGGGGGATCAGGGCCAGTGCCGCGGCCCGCCGGTTTCGTCTGTTCACGCTGCGCTCCTGCCTGTCCGGGGTCCACGACCGCGAGCGTCGAACGCTGCCCGGGAAACGGGAAGCGCCCTGCTTTGCCAACCCCTTCCGCCGCGCGGCGAAGCGCATTAAGGTCGCCGCCATGCCGATGCCAAGGAATGTTCTCCTGTGGGAGGCGGGGCCGCGCGACGGGCTGCAGAACGAGCCCGGCGCGGTGCCGACTGCGGTCAAGGTCGAGCTGATCGAGCGGCTGGCCGACGCCGGCTTGCGCCACATCGAGGCCGGCAGCTTCGTCTCGCCGAAATGGGTGCCGCAGATGGCCGACAGCGCCGACGTCATGGCCCGGCTGCGGCCCCGCGCCGGCGTGACCTACCAGGTGCTGACTCCGAACATGAAGGGCTTCGAGGCGGCGATGGCCGCCGGCGCCCGGGCAATCGGCGTCTTTGCCGCCGCCTCCGAAACCTTCTCGAAGCGCAATATCAACTGCTCGATCGCGGAAAGCATCGAGCGCTTCCGCCCGGTCTGCGAAGCGGCGCAGGCACGCGGCGTGCCCGTGCGCGGCTTCGTTTCCTGCGTCGCCGGCTGTCCCTACGTGGGCGAGGTGGCGCCGGCGCAGGTCGCCGAGGTGGCGCGCCAGCTGATCGACATCGGCTGCCACGAGATTGGCCTCGGCGACACCATCGGCGTCGGCACGCCACTCAAGATCCGGCGGGTCATCGAGGTCTGCGCCCGCGACATCCCGCTCGAGAAACTGGGCGTGCATTTCCACGACACCTACGGCCAGGCGCTGGCCAACATCCTGGCCTCGCTCGAGCTTGGCGTCTCGGTCGTCGACGCCGCGGTCGGCGGCCTGGGCGGCTGTCCCTACGCGCCCGGCGCGTCGGGCAACGTCGCGACCGAGGACGTCGTCTACATGCTCGACGGCATGGGAATCGAGACCGGCGTCGACCTGACGAAGCTGGTGCGGGCCGCGTGGTTCATCAGTGACGCCCTCGGCCGCCCGCCAGCCGGCCGCGTCGCGCGGGCGCTGAGATCGAAGTGCGCCTGATCCGCCTGCC
>CAYTWJ010000276.1:0-4630 GCA_964442055.1 uncultured Rhodospirillaceae bacterium
TGGCCTGCTACGACGGCGTCTACTGGATCGCCGGCGGGCGGGCCAAGGCCGGCGGCATCGCCGGCCTGGCCGGCTACTTTCCGCGCATCCGCCATGCCTTCCTTATCGGCGAGGCGGCGGATGACTTCGCGCGCACGCTCGACGGCGCCGTGCCGGTGACGCGCTCGGGCACGCTCGCCGCGGCGACTGCCGCCGCCTTCGACGCCGCCCGCCGTGAAGGCCGCGCCGGCGCGGTGGTGCTGCTGTCGCCGGCCTGCGCCTCCTACGACCAGTTCCGCGACTTCGAGCAGCGCGGCGACGGCTTCCGCCGGCTGGTCGCCGAGCTGGCCGCGCGCCGGGCGCCGGCGCGCGGGGGAGCGGCGGCATGATCACGCTGTCGCGCACCGACACCTCGATCGTCGGCCGCTGGTGGTGGACGGTCGACCGCTGGCTGCTCGTCGCCGTCGGCGTGCTGATCGCCATCGGCGGCGTGCTGACGCTGGCCGCCTCGCCGGCGGTGGCCAACCGCATCGGGCTCGGCAGCTTCCACTTCGCGCTGCGCCAGGCGCTGTTCCTCGCCCCGGCGCTGGCGCTGATGTTCGCGGTCTCGCTCTTGCCGCCGCTGGCGGTGCGCCGCCTCGGCACGGCCCTGTTCCTGGTCTCGCTCGTCCTCGTCGTCGCCACCCTGCTCGCCGGCAGCGAGGTCAAGGGCGCGCACCGCTGGCTCTATCTCGGCGGCTTCTCGCTGCAGCCTTCGGAGTTCCTCAAGCCCGCCTTCGCCGTGGTCGCCGGCTGGATGTTCGCGGAATGGCGCAAGGGCGAGGGCTTTCCCGGCCAAGTGGTCAGCGCCGCCCTCTGCGCCGTCGTCGTCGGCCTGCTGCTGCTGCAGCCCGATGTCGGCATGGCGCTGGTGGTGATGACGGTGTGGGTCGGCCAGTTCTTCCTCGCCGGCCTGCCGATGCTGCTGGTCGCGGTCATGGCGGTGCTCGGCGTCGCCGCGCTGGCCGGCTCCTATGCGCTGTTTCCGCACGTCGCCAGCCGCATCGACCGCTTCCTCGACCCTACGGGGCGCGAGAACTATCAGATCGAGCGGGCGCTGGAGGCCTTCGCCAGCGGCGGCCTGTTCGGCCGCGGCCCCGGCGAGGGGGCGGTGAAGTCGGTACTGCCCGACGCCCATACCGATTTCATCTTCGCCGTCGCCGGCGAGGAATACGGCCTCTGGCTCTGCCTGCTGATCATCGGCGCCTTCGCCTTCATCGTGCTGCGCGGCTTCCTGCACCTGCTGCAGGAGACCAACCTCTTCATCATGTACGCGGCCGGCGGGCTGATCATCCAGTTCGGCCTGCAAGCGGCGGTCAATATCGGCGTCAACCTGCGCCTCCTGCCGACCAAGGGCATGACGCTGCCATTCATCTCCTACGGCGGCTCGTCGCTGCTCGCGCTGGCGCTCGGCATGGGCATGCTGCTCTCCCTGACGCGCGCGCGGCCCGAGCTCGGAGGCCGGCTGTGAGCGCGCGCCCGATCGTGCTCGCCGCCGGCGGCACCGGCGGCCATGTCTTCCCGGCGGAGGCGCTGGCCGCCGAGCTGCGCCGGCGCGGCCGTGCGCTCGCGCTCGTCACCGACCGCCGCGGCGGCGGCTACGAGGAGCGCTTTCCCGGCATCGACATCCATCTCGTCCCGGCGGCCAGCCCGAGCGGGCGCGGCTCGCTCGGCCGCCTCAAGGCGATCGGCGAGATCGGCGCCGGCGTGGTGGCGGCGCGCGCGCTGTTCCGCCGCCTGGCGCCGGCGGCGGCGGTCGGCTTCGGCGGCTATCCGTCGCTGCCGGCGATGCTGGCGGCCAGCCTGATGCGCCTGCCGACGCTGATCCACGAGCAGAACGCGCATCTCGGCCGCGCCAACCGGCTGCTCGCCGGCCGGGTCGGCGCCATCGCGATGTCGTTCGCGGAAACCAGCGGCATCCGCGCGCGCGACCGGGCCAAGGTGACGCTGACCGGCAATCCGGTGCGTGAGGCGATCGGCGCGGTGCGCGAGGTGCCCTATGCGGCGCCGACGACGGAGGGCGCGCTGCGGCTGCTCGTGCTCGGCGGCAGCCAGGGCGCCACCGTGCTGAGCGAAGTCGTGCCGGCGGCGCTGGCGGCGCTGCCCGAAGGCTTGCGGGCGCGGCTGCGCGTCAGCCAGCAATGCCGCGCCGAGGATATCGAGCGCGTGCGCGAGACCTACCGCGCGGCGGGCGTCGCCGCCGACCTGGCGACGTTCTTCCACGACGTGCCGGCGCAGCTCGCCGCCTGTCATCTCGCCATCACCCGCGCCGGGGCCTCGACGGTGAGCGAGCTGACGGTGGCCGGCCGGCCGGCCATCCTGGTGCCCTATCCGCACGCCACCGACGACCACCAGAGCGCCAACGCGCGGGCGGTGGTCGCCGGCGGCGGCGCCTGGCTCATGCCGCAGCCGAAATTCACCGCCACGGCGCTGGCCGAGACCCTGGCCGCGCTGGCCGCCGACCCGGCCGCGCTCGCCCGCATGGCGGCGGGGGCGCGCGCCCTCGGCCAGCCGCAGGCGGCGCGCCAGCTCGCCGACCTGGTCGAGAGGCTGGCGCCGGTCAACGGCGCCGGCGCCGAACGGAGGGCCGCGGCATGAGGGAGCTGCCGCTCGACATCGGCCTGATCCATTTCGTCGGCATCGGCGGCATCGGCATGAGCGGCATCGCCGAGATCATGCACAACCTCGGTTACCAGGTGCAGGGCTCGGATCTCGCGGCCAGCGCCAACGTGCGCCGGCTGCGCGCGCTCGGCATCGCCGTGCTCGAGGGCCACCGCGAGGAGAACATCGGCGAGGCCAAGGTGCTGGTGATCTCGTCGGCGGTGAAGGCCGACAACCCCGAAGTGCGCGCGGCGCGCGCCCGCCTGATCCCGGTGGTGCGGCGCGCCGAGATGCTGGCCGAGCTGATGCGCCTGAAATGGGCCATCGCCATCGCCGGCACCCACGGCAAGACGACTACCACCTCGATGGTGGCGGCGCTGCTCGACAGCGCCGGGCTCGACCCCACCGTCATCAACGGCGGCATCATCAACGCCTACGGCACCAACGCCCGCCTCGGCGCCGGCGACTGGATCGTGGTCGAGGCCGACGAGAGCGACGGCACCTTCGTCAAGCTGCCGGCGACGGCGGCGGTGGTGACCAACATCGACCCCGAGCATCTCGACCATTTCGGCTCCTTCGACCGGCTGCGCGACGCCTTCCGCACCTTCGTCGAGAACATCCCCTTCTACGGCTTCGCCGCGCTCTGCATCGACCATCCCGAGGTGCAGGCGATGATCGGGCGCATCGGCGACCGCCGCCTGGTCTCCTACGGCTTCAGCCCGCAATCCGATGTCCGCGCCCTCAACCTGCGGCTCGGCCCCGAGGGCGCCGTCTTCGACGCCGAGCTCAGCGACCGCCAGAGCGGCGAGCGGCGGCGGATCGAGGCGCTGCGGCTGCCGATGTTCGGGCGCCACAACGTGCAGAACGCGCTCGCCGTGGTCGCTGTCGCGCGCGAGCTCGGCTTCGACGATGCCGTGCTGCGCCGCACCCTGGCCGAGTTCAAGGGCGTCAAGCGGCGCTTCACCCGTATCGGCGCGGCCGGCGGCATCACCGTTGTCGACGATTACGGCCACCACCCGGTCGAGATCGCCGCCGTGCTCGCCGCCGCGCGCCAGACCAACAGCCGCCGGGTGATCGCGGTGGTGCAGCCGCACCGCTACACGCGCCTGCGCGACCTCTTCGACCAGTTCTGCAAGTGCTTCAACGACGCCGACACGGTGGTGGTGGCCGACATCTACGCCGCCGGCGAGGCGCCGATCGAGGGCGTGACGCGCGACGCGCTGATCGAGGGCCTGCGCGGCCACGGCCATCGCCGCGTGCTGCCGCTCGACCGGCCCGAGGACCTGGCGCCGCTGATCGCCGCCGAGGCCCAGCCGGGCGATCTCGTCGTCTGCCTCGGCGCCGGCAGCATCACCAACTGGGCCAACGCCCTGCCGGCCGAGCTCGAGAACCTGCTCGACGGCGGGCGGACGAGCGCGGGGGGCCGGGCATGACCGCCGCCGCGCGCCGCAACGGCGACAGCCGCCGCCTGATCGAACGGCTGCCGCCGGTGCGCGGGCGCTTGAGCGAAAATGTGGCGCTCGCCCCAGTGACCTGGTTCCGCGTCGGCGGTCCGGCCGATGTGATTTTCCGCCCGGCCGACACCGAGGATCTGGCGCAGTTTCTGCGCGAGCGCCCGCGCGACGTGCCGGTGACGGTGCTCGGCGTCGGCTCCAACACCCTGGTGCGCGACGGCGGCATCCGCGGCGTGGTGATCCGCCTCGGCCGCGGCTTTGCCGAGGTCAGAATCGCCGGCACCGCGGTCGAGGCCGGCGCGGCGGCGCTCGATGTCAACGTCGCGCTCGCCTGCCGCGACGCCGGCGTGGCCGGGCTCGAATTCCTGCGCGGCATCCCCGGCACCATCGGCGGCGCGCTCAGGATGAACGCCGGCGCCTACGGCCGCGAGATCGTCGACGTGATCTGCGCCGCCGAGGCGGTCGATCCGGACGCTGGCCTGCACCGGCTGAGCAAGGCCGAGCTCGGCCTCGGCGACCGCCGCTGCCGGGTGCCCGAGGGCTGGATCTTCACCCGC
>CAYTWJ010000277.1:0-4626 GCA_964442055.1 uncultured Rhodospirillaceae bacterium
ACGGCGACCGCACGCAGCTCGCGCGGGTGATGGGTGCCTATGCATCGAAGGGGGAGGCGGCGTAGGCCGCTCCCGTCCGACAACCAAGGCTCAAATCGCAGGAGAACGAACCAATGGCTGATTTGCAGAAGATCGTCGACGACCTGTCCAAGCTGACCGTCATCGAGGCGGCCGAGCTCAGCAAGATGCTGGAAGAGAAGTGGGGCGTCAGCGCCGCGGCGCCGGTGGCGGTGGCCGCCGTCGCCGGCGCGCCGGGTGCCGCCGCCGCCCCGGCCGAGGAGAAGACCGAGTTCACCATCGTTCTGGCCGCCGCCGGCGAGAAGAAGATCCAGGTCATCAAGGAGGTCCGCGCCATCACCGGCCTCGGCCTCAAGGAAGCCAAGGACCTCGTCGAGGGCGCGCCCAAGAACGTCAAGGAGGGCGTGAGCAAGGACGAGGCCGCCAAGCTCAAGGCGCAACTCGAGAAGGTCGGCGCCAAGGTCGAGGTGAAGTGAGTTGAGTATCGCCGCCGCGGCTGCCGCGGCGGCGCCAGGACGTGCGCGGGGTGGGCGGTTCGCCGCCCGCCCCGTCACCCGTTCCCGGGGCGAAACGGGAACCCGGCCCGGCGGGTCATCCGGACGTGATTCTGGGCGCGGCGATCGCCCGGCGGGGATAGGGGCCCGCAAAAGCCATCGCCTTTGAGTACGCGCGCCGTGCGCTGCCGCCGAGGCTGGCGCGGGCGCGTCGCAGGAATGCAAGAGGATAACGGAATGTTGCAGTCGTTCACCGGTCGCAAGCGCGTTCGCAAGAGCTTCGGGCGGATCCCCACCATCGCCACCATGCCGAACCTGATCGAGGTGCAGAAGAGCTCCTATGACGCTTTCCTGCATATCGGCGTGCCGCCCGAGCAGCGCAGCGACACCGGTTTGCAGGGCGTGTTCAAGTCGGTCTTCCCGATCAAGGACTTCTCCGAGACGTCCTCGCTCGAGTTCGTCAAGTTCGAGCTCGAGCCGCCAAAGTACGACGTCGACGAGTGCCAGCAGCGCGGCATGACCTTCGCCGCGCCGCTCAAGGTGACGCTGCGCCTGATCGTCTTCGAGGTCGATCCCGACACCCAGGCCAAGTCGGTGCTCGATATCAAGGAGCAGGACGTCTACATGGGCGACATGCCGCTGATGACGGACAAGGGCACGTTCATCATCAACGGCACCGAGCGCGTCATCGTCAGCCAGATGCACCGCTCGCCGGGCGTCTTCTTCGACCACGACAAGGGCAAGACCCATTCCTCGGGCAAGTTCCTCTTCGCCGCCCGCATCATCCCTTACCGCGGCTCGTGGCTCGACTTCGAGTTCGACGCCAAGGACATCGTGCACGTCCGCATCGATCGCCGGCGCAAGCTGCCGGTGACGACGCTCCTCTACGCCCTCGGCCTGAGCCAGGAGGAGATCGTCAACTACTTCTATCGCCAGGTGGTCTACCGCCGCGACAAGAAGGGCTGGCGGACCGAGTTCAATGCCGACCGCATGCGCGGCCTGCGGCTGGGCTCCGACCTGATCAACGCCAAGACCGGCCGGGTCGTCGTCGAGGCCGGCACCAAGATCACGCCGCGCCTCGCCAAGAAGCTCGAGACCGAAGGTCTCAAGGAGCTGCTGGTCGGCCCGCAGGACCTGGTCGGCCGCTATGCGGCCATCGACATGATCAACGAGCAGACCGGCGAGGTCTATGTCGAGGCCGGCGAGGAGCTGACCAAGGCCAAGATCGACCTGCTCGAGGCCACCGGCGTGGCCGAGCTGCCGACGCTCGACATCGATCACGTCACGGTCGGCGCCTACATCCGCAACACGATGTTCGTCGACAAGAACTCGACCCGCGAGCAGGCGCTCTACGACATTTACCGCGTGATGCGTCCGGGCGAGCCGCCGACCCAGGAAACCGCCGAGGCGCTGTTCCAGGGCCTGTTCTTCGATTCCGAGCGCTACGACCTGTCGGCGGTCGGCCGCGTCAAGATGAACTCGCGTCTCGGCCTGCGGACCGACGACACGGTGCGCGTGCTGCGCACCGAGGACATCCTGGCCGTCATCAAGACGCTGTGCGAGCTGAAGGACGGCCGCGGCGAGATCGACGACATCGACCATCTCGGCAACCGGCGCGTGCGCTCGGTCGGCGAGCTGATGGAGAACCAGTATCGCATCGGCCTCCTGCGCATGGAGCGGGCGATCCGCGAGCGCATGAGCTCGGTCGAAATCGACACCGTGATGCCGCACGACCTGATCAACGCCAAGCCGGCGGCGGCGGCGGTGCGCGAGTTCTTCGGCTCCTCGCAGCTCAGCCAGTTCATGGACCAGACGAATCCGCTGAGCGAGATCACCCACAAGCGGCGCCTGTCGGCGCTCGGGCCCGGCGGCCTGACGCGCGAGCGCGCCGGCTTCGAGGTGCGCGACGTGCATCCGACGCACTACGGCCGCATCTGCCCGATCGAGACGCCGGAAGGGCCGAACATCGGCCTGATCAACTCGCTGGCCACCTACGCGCGAGTGAACCAGTACGGCTTCATCGAGAGCCCCTACCGCGTCGTCAAGGACGGCAAGGTCACCGACCAGGTGCTCTACCTGACGGCGATGGAGGAGGGCAAGTACACCATCGCCCAGGCCAACGCCGAGCTCGACGCGCGCGGCCGCTTCGTTGCCGAGCTGGTTTCCTGCCGCGCCGGCGGCGACTTCGTGATGGCGCGACCCGATTCGATCGAATACATCGACGTGTCGCCCAAGCAGCTGGTGTCGGTGGCGGCGGCGCTGATCCCGTTCCTCGAGAACGACGACGCCAACCGCGCGCTGATGGGTTCGAACATGCAGCGCCAGGCGGTGCCGCTGATCCGCGCCGAGGCGCCGCTGGTCGGCACCGGCATGGAGGAGGTGGTGGCGCGCGATTCCGGCGCCACCATCGTCGCCCGCCGCTCGGGCACCGTGGTGCAGATCGACGGCACCCGCATCGTCGTCCGCGCCAGCGAGCAGACCGACCTCTCGAAGTCGGGCGTGGACATCTACAACCTGCTCAAGTACCAGCGCTCGAATCAGAGCACCTGCATCAACCAGCGGCCGCTGGTCAAGGTGGGCGACACGGTGCGCGCCGGCGACATCGTCGCCGACGGCCCCTCGACCGAGCTCGGCGAGCTCGCGCTCGGGCGCAACGTGCTGGTCGCGTTCATGCCGTGGAACGGCTACAACTTCGAGGATTCCATCCTCATCTCCGAGCGCATCGGCAAGGACGACGTCTTCACCTCGATCCATATCGAGGAATTCGAGGTGATGGCCCGCGACACCAAGCTCGGCCCCGAGGAGATCACGCGCGACATCCCCAATGTCGGCGAGGAGGGCCTCAAGAACCTCGACGAGGCCGGCATCGTCTATATCGGCGCCGAGGTCAAGCCGGGCGACATCCTGGTCGGCAAGATCACGCCCAAGGGCGAGAGCCCGATGACGCCGGAGGAGAAGCTGCTGCGCGCCATCTTCGGCGAGAAGGCGTCCGACGTTCGCGACACATCGCTGCGGGTGCCGCCGGGCGTGTCGGGCACCATCGTCGAGGTGCGCGTCTTCTCCCGCCACGGCGTGGAGAAGGATCAGCGCGCCCTGGCGATCGAGCGCCAGGAGATCGAGCGGCTGGCCAAGGACCGCGAGGACGAGAAATCGATCCTCGAGCGCAACATCTACGCGCAGCTGCGCGAGCTGCTGGTCGGCAAGATGGCCGACAAGGGGCCGAAGGGCTTCCGCGAGGGCGGCAAGGTGACCGAGGGCGTCCTCGACGAGCTGACGTCCGGCCAGTGGTGGCAGATCAGCCTGCGCAACGAGAAGGCGATGGCCGACGTCGAGGCGCTGAAGAAGCAGTACGACACCGCCATCGCCCAGCTGCAGGCCCGCTTCGAGAACAAGGTCGAGAAGCTGCAGCGCGGCGACGAGCTGCCGCCCGGGGTGATGAAGATGGTCAAGGTCTTCGTCGCCGTGAAGCGCAAGCTGCAGCCGGGCGACAAGATGGCCGGCCGCCACGGCAACAAGGGCGTCATCTCGCGCATCATGCCCGAGGAGGACATGCCCTACCTCGCCGACGGCACTCCGGTCGACGTGGTGCTGAACCCGCTCGGCGTGCCGTCGCGCATGAACGTCGGCCAGATCCTCGAGACCCATCTCGGCTGGGCGGCGGCCGGCATCGGCCGGCAGATCG
The DNA here is from genome assembly GCA_964442055.1 of uncultured Rhodospirillaceae bacterium. Lineage (GTDB taxonomy): Bacteria > Pseudomonadota > Alphaproteobacteria > Ferrovibrionales > Ferrovibrionaceae > CAYTWJ01. Next base: position 4,195 of record CAYTWJ010000277.1, read on the forward strand.
GCGACATCGTCGAGCGCGCGCGCGCCCACGCCGCCAAGTCCGACGACCTGCGCCGGATGCTGCGCGGGGTCTATTCGAAGCAGGAATACCAGGAGCGCATCGCCGATCTCAGCGACGACCAGCTGCTCGAGCTCGGCGCCAATCTGACCCGCGGCGTGCCGATGGCGACGCCGGTGTTCGACGGCGCCAACGAGCGCGACATCGTCGAGATGCTGGAGAAGGGCGGCCATGACGTCTCGGGCCAGGTCTCGCTGATCGACGGCCGCACCGGCGAGCCGTTCGACCGCAAGGTCACGGTCGGCTACATCTACATGCTGAAGCTGCACCACCTGGTGGACGACAAGATCCACGCCCGTTCGATCGGCCCCTACAGCCTGGTCACCCAGCAGCCGCTGGGCGGCAAGGCGCAGTTCGGCGGCCAGCGCTTCGGCG
>CAYTWJ010000278.1:0-4607 GCA_964442055.1 uncultured Rhodospirillaceae bacterium
CGAGCTCCCAATTAGCAAACCGGTTCCAGTGGTCCCACCGAGGGGGTCCACTTCAAGAAATCCCTCGATAGGCATTGCGGTCTTTGAGGAATCGACGTGATCGTTGGCGATTGGAGTGCTATCGCACCTAGTGTCAATACTAGCGGTGGATCGCCCGTGCGAGCCAGGCGATCAGGTCGGCCGTCACCTCGTCGCGGTTGGTCTCGTTGAAGAGCTCGTGGCGGGCGCCGGCGTAGAATTTGTGGCCGACATTGATCAGGCCGGCCGCCTGGTAGGCCTCGAGCAGCTGGCGCGGGCCGGCGGTGCGGCCGCCGACCGGGTCCTCGCCGCCGCAGATCACCCAGACCGGCAGCGATTTGGGCACCCGCGCCTGGTTCTCGGGCTTGGCGATCTCGCGCAGGGCGACGAGAACATCGTACCAGGTCTGCACGCAGGCGATGAAGCCGCAGAGCGGATCGGCGACGTACTTGTCGACCTCGGCCGGGTCGCGCGAGAGCCAGTCGAAGGGCGTGCGCGCCGGCTCGAACGCCTTGTTGAAGCTGCCGAAGGAGAGGGCGTTGACGAGCGGGCTGCGCCCACGCGTTCCCAGCCGCAGCCGCTCGAGCTTGCACAGCACGAGGCCGGCCGAGGCGATGCGCGGCGGCTTGCCGCCGGTGCCCGAGAGCACGACCCCGGCGAAGGTTTCGCCGCGCTCGTACATCGCCTGCTGGGCCATGAACGAGCCCATCGAGTGGCCGAGCAGGACCAGCGGCCGCCCCGGCTGCTCGCCGGCGATGAGCTGGCCGAGCTGGTAGACGTCGGCGAGCGCCCGGTTCCAGCCGTCGCGCTCGGCGAAGAAGCCGAGCTCGGCCGGCGAGAACAGGCTCTTGCCGTGGCCGCGATGGTCGTTGGCATAGACCGCGTAGCCGGCGCCGGTCAGTGCCTGCGCCAGGCGGGCATAGCGGCCGGCATGCTCGGCCAAGCCGTGCGCGATCTGCACCACCGCCTTGGGCGGCGCGCCGTCGGGCAGCCAGCGATAGGTGTGCACCTGCAGGCCGTCGGCCGCCTTGAAGCGGAAGGTGCTCGATTGCATGGCTGATCCCGCAAGAAGGACGCGCCGGCCCTTTTGACAGGCGCGCGCCAATACCGGCTTAATACCCCCAGTCTGGCCGCAAAGGAAGCCTCGAGCCATGGACGTGAGAGCCAATTCGCCCGCCGGCCGCGACATCGCCAGCGTGCTGCACCCCTATACCAACCTGGCGTTGCACGAGAGCAAGGGCCCGCTGATCATCGAGCGGGGCCGGGGCGTGCGCGTCTTCGACGACCAGGGGCGCGACTATATCGAGGGCCTGGCCGGGCTGTGGTGCGTCTCGCTCGGCTGGGGCGAGGAGGCGCTGGTGCAGGCGGCGGCCGAGCAGATGCGCAAGCTGCCCTACTACCACGCCTTCGGCCACAAGACGACGCCGGTGCTGATCGACCTCGCCGAGAAGCTGAAGGCGATCGCGCCGGCGCCCTTCTCCAAGGCCTTCTTCGTCAATTCCGGCTCGGAGGCCAACGACACGCTGATCAAGCTGATCTGGTACTACAACAACGCCGTCGGCCGGCCGCAGAAGAAGAAGATCGTCTCGCGGCTGCGCGGCTACCACGGCGTCACCGTCGCCACCGCCAGCCTGACCGGCCTGCCGCTCAACCACCGCGACTTCGACCTGCCGATCGCGCGCATCCTGCACACCGACTGCCCGCACCACTACCGCTTCGCCGAGCCCGGCGAGTCGGAGGCCGACTTCGCCACCCGGCTCGCCGACAGCCTCGAAATGCTGATCCTGCGCGAAGGCCCCGACACCGTCGCCGCCTTCATCGCCGAGCCGGTGATGGGCGCGGGCGGCGTGATCGTGCCGCCGGCGACCTATTTCGAGAAGATCCAGGCGGTGCTGCGCAAGTACGACGTGCTGATGATCGCCGACGAGGTGATCTGCGGCTTCGGCCGCACCGGCAACATGTGGGGCTCGCAGACCTACGGCATCCGGCCCGACTTCCTCACCTGTGCCAAGCAGCTTTCCTCGGCCTACCTGCCGATCGCCGCCTGCCTGATCCCCGAGGCGGTCTACCAGGCGCTGGTCGACGAGAGCCGCAAGATCGGCTCGTTCGGCCACGGCTACACCTATGGCGGCCACCCGGTCGCCGCGGCGGTGGCGCTGAAGACGCTGGAGATCTACGAGCAGCGCGACATCCTCGGCCACGTGCGCGCGGTGGCGCCGCGCTTCCAGGCGCGGCTGAGGCGGCTCGCCCCCCACCCCCGGGTGGGCGAGGCGCGTGGCGTCGGCCTGATCGGCGCCGTCGAGCTGATCGCCGACAAGAAGACGAAGCGCCCGTTCGATCTCGCCAAGGGCGTCGGTATCTACTGCATGGGCCGCGGCCAGGAGCACGGGCTGATCCAGCGCGCGGTGCAGGACAACCTCGCCTTCTGCCCGCCGCTCATCATCGACGAGGCCGACATCGACGAGCTGTTCGACCGCTTCGAGAAGGCGCTCGACGACACCGAGGCCTGGGTGCGCAAGGAGAACTTGCGGGCGGCGTGAGGGGCGGACCCCGCGACGGCCCTATGTCCGCTGCCCTCCCCTGAGCCGCTCGCTGCGCCGGCGCAGCGCCTCGATCGCCGCCATCAGCGCCACCGAGACCGCGATCAGCACCACCGCGACGGCGACCAGCGTCGGGTTGATGTCCTCGCGGATGCCCGAGAACATCTGGCGCGGCAGCGTGCGTTGCTCGGGCCCGGCGATGAAGAGCGTCAGCACCACCTCGTCGAACGAGGTGATGAAGGCGAACAGCGCGCCCGACACCAGCCCGGGCAGGATCAGCGGCAGCACGACGCGGAAGAAGGCGACGATGGGCGGCGCGCCGAGGCTCGCCGCGGCGCGGGCGAGGTTGGCGTCGAAGCCCGAGAGCGTCGCCCCCACCGTGACGACGACGAAGGGCGCGGCAAGCGCGGTGTGGCCGAGGATCAGGCCGGTATAGGTGCCGCTGAGGCCGAGCGGGGCGAAGACGAAGTAGAGGCCGACGCCGAAGATCACCACCGGCACGATCATCGGCGCCAGGATGAAGCCCATCACCAGCGGCTTGAAGGGAAAGCGCGCGCGCGCGAGCCCGAGCGCCGCCAGCGTGCCCAGCCCCGTCGCCAGCACGGTCGCCGCGCCGCCGACGATCAGGCTGTTCTTCAGCGCCAGCATCCAGCGCTCGGAGGCGAAGAAGGCCGCGTACCAGCGCGGCGAGAGGCCCGGCAGCGGGTAGCTCAGGAACGAGCCCGAGCTGAACGAGAGCGGCACGATGGCGGCGATCGGCGCCACCAGGAAGAGCAGCACCAGCCCGGCGGCGGCCCACAAGGCGGCGCGCCGCGCCCGCTCGCCGAGGCCGTGATACGCCGCCGCCATCGCCTCAGCCGAGCCTGAGCCGCTCGGCGCCGATCAGGCGCGCGTAGACGGCGTAGAGCGCCAGCGTGCCGGCGAGCAGCGCCGCGCCGAGCGCCGAGGCCATGCCCCAGTTGGCGGTGCCGGTGGTGTGGAAGGCGATGAAGTAGGCGATCATCTGGTCGGCGGCGCCGCCGACCAGCGCCGGGGTGATGAAGAAGCCGATCGCGAGGATGAAGACCAGCAGCGTGCCGGCGCCGATGCCGGGCAGGCATTGCGGCAGGTAGACGCGCAGGAACGCGGTCAGCGGCGGGGCGCCGAGGCTCGCCGCCGCGCGCATCAGGCTCGGCGGGATGGTCTTCATCACGCTGTAGAGCGGCAGGATCATGAACGGCAGCAGCACGTGCGTCATGGCGACGACGACGCCGAAGCGGTTGAAGATCATCTGCACCGGCGCGTCGATGACGCCGAGCGCGATCAGCGCGCCGTTGACGATGCCCTGGTTCTGCAACAGCACCACCCAGGCGGCCGAGCGCACCAGCAGCGAGGTCCAGAACGGCAGCAGCACCAGCAGCAGCAGCGGATTGGCCAGCCGGGGCGGCAGCGTCGCCAGCAGGTAGGCGACGGGAAAGCCCATCGCCAGGCAGGCGGCGGTGACGAGCGCATTGATCCACAGCGTGCGCAGGAACACCTGGCGGTAGATCGCCTCGTCCTCGGGCGCGTGCGCCAGGCGGCCGTCGGCGTCGCGCCGCAGGTCGAGCGCCGCCAGCAGGTAGAAGTCGGTGAGCGGCCCGGCGGCGTGCCGGATCGCCGCCCAGTAGGCCCGGTCGGCCCAGCGCTCGTCGACGGCGGCGAGCGCCTCGCGCGCCGAAACCGCTTCGGCGGGCGGCAGGCGGCGCGCGGTGTTGGCGAGCAGCGTGCGAAAGCCGGTGATGTCGTAGTTGAGCCGCCGCGCGGCGGCGCCGATCGTGCCGGCCGCGCGCGCCGCCGCGAGGTCGGCGATCAGCGCGCGGTAGGCGGCCTCGCCGGGCAGGTCGCGGCCATCCCAGCGGGCGAGTGCGGCGAGGGTGCGCGGCAGCACGGCCGGCACCTCGTCGTCGGCCGCCGCCCGCCACAGCATGCCGGCGAGCGGCAGGGCGGCGGCGAGCAGCAGAAAGGCGAGCAGGGGCAGGACCAGGGCCACCGCCCGCGCCTGCCGCAGCCGCTCGGCGCGGCGCAGCGCGC
>CAYTWJ010000279.1:0-4600 GCA_964442055.1 uncultured Rhodospirillaceae bacterium
CTCAAACCACACAATTACCAAACAATACCCACATCCGAAATCGACACCGCGCACGCCTATGCCCGCCAGCGCGAGGCCTTCGGCAAGCCGATCATCGAGCACCAGGCGGTGTCGTTCCGGCTCGCCGACATGGCGACGCGGATCGAGGCGGCGCGCCAGCTCGTCCTCGCCGCCGCCCGGCTCAAGGACGCCGGGGCGCCCTGCATCAAGGAGGCGAGCATGGCCAAGCTGTTCGCCTCCGAGATGGCCGAGCGGGTGTGCTCGGACGCGATCCAGATCCACGGCGGCTACGGCTACCTCGCCGACTTTCCGGTCGAGCGCATCTACCGCGACGTGCGCGTCTGCCAGATCTACGAGGGCACGTCCGACGTCCAGCGCATGCTGATCGGCCGCGCGCTCGCCGCCGGCTGAGGCGGCCTCGCCCGCGTCGCGGGTGGCGCGCCGATCGGGGCGCGTGCTACCACTCGGAGGCGGGCGGCGGCGCGGCGGGGCGGCGGTGGAGCATCTCAACCAGGCGATCTTTCTCGGCGCGGCGCTGGTGCTGGCGAGCATCTTCGCCGGCACGCTGTCCAGCCGCTTCGGCGCCCCGCTGCTCTTCGTCTTCCTCGGCCTCGGCATGCTCGCCGGCGAGGAGGGGCCGGGCGGCATCCCCTTCCACGACTTCAAGACCGCCTACCTGATCGGCTCGGCGGCGCTGGCGATCATCCTCTTCGACGGCGGCCTGCGGACGCGGCGCGACACCTTCCTGCTCGCCGCCCGGCCGGCGCTGGCGCTGGCCACGCTCGGCGTGGTGGTGACCGCCGGGCTGGTCGGCGCCGTCGCCCATTACGCGCTCGGGCTGGGCAAGCTGCAGGCCTTCCTGATCGGCGCCATCGTCGCCTCGACCGACGCCGCCGCGGTCTTCTTCCTGCTCAACGTGCGCGGCATGGAGATCCAGCGCCGCGTGCGCGCGACGCTGGAGGTCGAATCGGGCATCAACGACCCGATGGCGGTGTTCCTGACCATCGCCGCGGTCGAGCTCTTGCGGCACGGCCAGGCGATGACTACCGAGCAGCTGGCGCTCACCTTCGTCATCCAGATGGCCGGCGGCGGCATCATCGGCGCCGCCGGCGGCTTCGGGCTGGTGGCGCTGATCAACCGCCTCGAGCTCGCCTCCGGCCTCTATCCGATCGTCGCCGTCGCCTCGGCGCTGGCGCTTTTCGGCGGCGCCCAGTCGATCGGCGCCTCCGGCTTCCTCGCCGTCTATCTGGCCGGCATGATCGTCGGCAACCGCCGCCATCGCGCCGCCCAGCTGATCAACCGCTTCCACGACGGCCTCGCCTGGCTGAGCCAGATCGTCATGTTCCTGATGCTCGGCCTGCTGGTGACGCCGAGCCGGCTGCTGCCCGATCTGCTGCCGGCGCTGGTCGTCGCCGCCGCGCTCGTCCTGCTGGCGCGGCCGGCGGCCGTGGTCCTCTGCCTGGCGCCGTTCCGCTTCACGCTGCCCGAGACCCTGTTCGTTTCCTGGGTCGGCCTGCGCGGCGCGGTGCCGATCTTCCTCGCCACCGTGCCGGTGCTGGCGCCGCTGCCGCGCGGCGAGCACTATTTCGCCGTCGCCTTCGTCGTCGTGCTCACCTCGCTGGTCATCCAGGGCTGGACCATCGCCCCGGCCGCGCGCCTGCTCGGCCTCGAACTGCCGCCGGCCACCGAAGGCAGCGAGCGCCTCGAGCTCGAGACGGTGAGCGGCATCGACCGCGACATCGCCGGCTATCGCGTCGCCCCCGGCAGCCCGGCGCTCGCCCACGCCTACGGCGAGCTGCCGCTGCCGCGGCGCGCCCGCATCATTTCGGTCATCCGCGAGGGCACGGTGATGGATCGCACCAAGCTGGCCCGGCTCGAAGCCGACGACTACGTGCTGGCGGTGGCGCCGCCCGAGCAGATGATCCATCTCGACCGGCTCTTCGCCACCCGGCCGGCGCCGCGTCGCGTCCGCCGCGAAGTGTTCGGCGAGTTCATCCTCGACGGGCGGGCGACGCTCGGCGCTGTCGCCGACCTCTACAACCTGCCCGTCGCGCCCGAGGACCGTGCCCTGCCGCTCGGCACCTTCATCGCCCGGCGGCTCAAGCGGCGCATCGTCGCTGGCGACCGGCTGCGCCTGGGCGGGGTCGAGCTAGTGGCGCGCGAAGTCGACTTGGGCAAGGTGACCAGCGTCGGCGTCGAGCTGGAGCCGGAGGAGCACTGGTTGCTCCGCCTCCGCCCGGTGGCGGCGCTGCGCCGGCTGCTGCGGCGCGGCTAATCCGCCAGCCCGGCCTTGCGCAGGCCCTCGACCAGGCGCTCGAGCTGGTCGGGCTGGAAGGGCAGACCGGCATAGCTGGCCACGCCCAGATCGGGCCAGCGCTCGCGGATGCGTTTGCCTTCGGCACGCGCCTCGTCGATGCGCCCGAGCTGGGCCAGCGCCGCCACGGCGTAGCCGTGCCCGCGCGGCCAGTCCGGCATCAGGTCGCAGACCCGGCGGGCATGGCTGTGGCTTCCTTCGTAATCGCCGCTCATGTAACGCGCGATCGCCGCGACGACGTGCATGTTCCAGTTGTAGGGCGTGTGCGGCCCGAGCGCGAGGGCGCGGTCGACGGCATCGACGGCCTCGCCGGCGCGGCCGCTCCAGAGCAGCGCCTGGCCGAGCGTGTACCAGGCGAAGTCGAGCGCCGGATTGAGCGAGACCGCCCGCCTTGCCGCGGCGAGCGCGAGCTCATGCTGCCGGAGGTAGATGTAGAGGAACACCATCATCGCATGCGCGCTGGCGTCGCCGTCGTCGAGCTCGACAGCCTGGCGGGCGTGCACGATGGCCTGCGCGAACTCGGTGGCGAGGTCGCCCCACAGCATGATGGCGCGCGTGACATGCACCGCGGCAAGGGCGCCGTGGGCGGCGGCGAAGCCGGGATCGAGGCGGATCGCTTCCTTGAGATCGTCAAGCGCCGCCAGGCTGGATTCGGGCGTGTAGCGCCACAGCGTCGCCAGGCCCCGCAGATAACGGTCCCAGGCGTCCAGGCTGTCGGGCGGCTTGCGTCCCACGCGCTGCATCTCGGCCAGCCGCATCGCCGGGGCGATCTCGGTCGCGACCCGTTCGGTGATTTCGTCCTGCAGGTTGAAGATGTCGACCAGGTCGCGGTCGTAGCGCTCGGCCCACAGATGGTGGCCGCTTTGCCCGTCGATCAGCTGCGCCGTGATGCGCACGCGGTTGCCGGCGCGGCGCACGCTCCCTTCCAGCACGTAGCGGGCGCCAAGCTCGCGCGCCGCCTCGATGACGTTGACGGCGCGGTTCTTGAAGGTGAAGGTGCTGTTGCGCGCGATGACAGGAAATTCGCGCCAGCGCGCGAGCGCGGTGATGATCTCTTCGGTGATGCCGTCGGCGAAGTAGTCCTGCGCGGCGTCGCCGCTCAGGTTGGCGAACGGCAATACCGCGAGGGCGGGGCGGGCCAGCACAGCGCGGGCCGCGACGATCTCGTCGGTTCCCGCGCCGCCCTCGGGAGCCCAGCGCCAGACCCGCACCGGCTCGGCGATGTTCTTCAGCCGCTGCGGCCCGAGGTCGACGAAGGCGAACGGCACCTTGCGCCGGACCTGCTCGTAGGCCGCCTGGGCGAGGCATACCCCGCCCGGCGCGGCCAGGCTCTCCAGCCGCGCGGCGATGTTGACGCCGTCGCCGAAAATGTCGCCGTTCTCGACGATGACGTCGCCGAGATTGATGCCGACCCGGAATTCGATCCGCCGCTCGGCGGGGTCGGCGGCGCCGCGATCGGCAAGGGCGCGCTGGGCGGCGACGGCGCATTCCACCGCCTGGACCACCGAGGGGAATTCCACCAGCATGCCGTCGCCGGTGGTCTTGACGACGCGACCGCGGTGCGCGGCGATGGCGGGGTCGATAAGCTCGCGCCGCAGCGCCTTGAGGCGGGCGAGCGTGCCGCCTTCGTCGGCGCCCATCAGGCGCGAATATCCCGCTATGTCGGCGGCCAGGATTGCGGCCAGCCTGCGATCGGCCGGGCTCACGGACATCACGCCTCCGCCCGATGACGATCGGGAAGTATAGCACTTCCGCAGGAGCCGCCGCGCCACTTGGCTCGGCCCGTCGGCGCGCCTATGCTCGGCTGTCCCAAGGAACGAGAGAACAGGCGGGCGATGCCGGCACCCATCGAGTTCTATTTCGATTTCTCCTCGCCCTACGGCTATCTCGCCGCCAACCGCATCGACGCCGTGGCGGCCGGCCACGGCCGCGACGTGGCGTGGTATCCCTTCCTGCTCGGCGCGGTGTTCAAGGTCGCCGGCACGCAGCCGCTCACCGCCTATCCGCTCAAGGGCGACTATTCCGTGCACGACTTCCGGCGCTGCGCGCGGCTCCACAACATTCCCTTCAACATGCCGGCGAGTTTTCCGGTCAGCGGCCTCCATGCCAGCCGCGCCTTCTACTGGCTGGAAAAGGCCGATCCGGCGAAGCGCAAGCCCTTCGCGCTCGCCGTCTACCGCGCCTATTTCGCCGACGGGCGGCCAATCGGCGAGGCGGACGTGGTGGCCGAGATCGGCGCCGGGCTCGGCATCGACCGCGCCGCGCTGCTCGCCGGCATGCAGGCGC
>CAYTWJ010000280.1:0-4586 GCA_964442055.1 uncultured Rhodospirillaceae bacterium
CCGAGACGCAGAAGATGGTCCGGCGCAGCCGGCATCTCGAGCAGCGCCTCGGCCAGTCCAGCGCCGAGGTGCGCGAGCTGCGCGCCCGGCTCGAACAGGCGACGCGCGAGGCCCTGACCGACCCGCTGACCGGCTTCGCCAACCGCAAGTTCTTCGACCTCTGCCTGAAGCGCGACGCCCGCGCGGCCGCCGCCGGGGGCGGCGCGCTGACGCTGATCATGAGCGACATCGACCACTTCAAGAAGTTCAACGACGAGTTCGGCCACCGCGTCGGCGACGAGGTGCTGCGCATCGTCGCCCGCACGGTGCGCGAGGGCGTGCCGGCGGCGGCGACGGCGGCGCGCTACGGCGGCGAGGAGTTCGCCATCATCCTGCCGGAGACGGCGCTCGATCCGGCGCAGCGGCTCGCCGACCAGATGCGCGCCCATCTCGCCACGCAGCAGATCGTCGGCCGCGCCAGCGGCAAGACGCTCGGCACCATCACCATGTCCTTCGGCGTCGCCCAGTACCGGCGCGGCGAGCCCTTGTGGGAGCTGGTGCAGCGCGCCGACCAGGCGCTCTACGCCGCCAAGCGCGACGGCCGCAATCAAGTCGTCGGCGAAGCCGCGGCCTGAGCGCCGGCGCCGCTCAGTCCGCCGCCGCCGGACGCTCGGCTGCGGCCGGCGCCGCCAGCCGCAGGCGGAGCGCGATCAGGTCGATCGCGGCGTCGTGCCAGCGCTGCGCGGTCTTCTCCGAGCGGCCGAAGCGGGCGCCGATCTTCCACCAGCTGACGCCGAAGGCCCTGAGCCAGATCAGCCGGCGCGCCCGCTCGTCGACCCAGGCGAGCCAGGCGAGGGTGGGCAGCATGCGGTCGATCGCCGCCGGGCTCGGCGCCGGGCGGCGCAGGCGCAGCGCGTCGTAGCCGGCCTCGACGGCGCGGCCGAACTCGTCCCAGAAGCCGGCGAGCGGCGCCGGCCAGGTCGAGCGCGGCCCCTTGAGCCAGGCGCGCTCGCGGTCGGGCAGGCTGGCGAGCGTCAGGATCGCCTCGTAGAGCCGCGCCGCGACCAGCTCGCGCACCGCCCGCCGCGCCGTCATCGCCGCCCCCAGCCTGTTGCGAGGCTGAACAGTCTATGCGCAATATTGTCGGACATCAAGCGCATTTTTGCATATGACGGGCCGGCGCCGCTTGCGCCAAGATGCCGGCCATGGACGCCACGCAACGGGCGGCGCGCGCCTACCTGCGCAGCGTGATCGAGCAGAGCGGCTGGAGCGCGACCGAGCTGGCGCGGCGCTGCAAGCTGGCGCCCTCGACCCTCAACCGCTTCCTGCACAGCGAGCGGGTGACCCATACCCTGAGCGCGCGCACGCTGGCCAAGGTCGCCGGAGCGAGCGGCCTCGCCCTCCCCGCCGCGCTCGGCGGCCAGCCGGCGGCGGCGGCCGGCGGCGGCTTGCGCGGCCCGGCCGCCGCCTTCGGCCGCGAGCGCGACCTGCCGGTGCGCGGGCGCGCGCAGGGCGGGCCCGACGGCGCGATCATGCTCGACCCCGAGCCGATCGACTGGACCTGGCGCCCGGCCGAGCTGCAGGGCGCGCGCGACGCCTTCGCCATGTTCGTCACCGGCACCAGCATGGGCGAGGTGCTGCCCGAGGGCTCGACCGTCTTCGTCCATCCCAGCCTGCCGCCGCGGCCGGGCGACTTCGTCGTCGTCGAGCGCGTCAGCCACGAGGCGCTGATCAAGCGGCTGCTGCGGCGCACGCGCCAGGGCGTGGTGCTGCGCCAGTACGATCCGCCGCGCGATTTCGCGCTCGACCGCGGCGAGGTCCTCGCCCTCTACCGCGTCGTCGGCGCGATCTATCCTTGAACTGACGGCTGTCGGCCGGAGCATCGCGGCGCCCGCCTTGACTTGCGCAAAATTGCGCGACATAATAGGTATGTTTTCCTGAGAGGGGAAAGCAGGATGGCCTTCCGCGCGCGCAGCCTCAGCGTCATCGGCTTCGCCAACGGCTTCACGCTCTGGCACTACGCCAGCGCCGACGACGCCGCCGGCATCACCGCGCCCGGCTATTTCGACGCCGCCGCCGGCATGCTGCGCGGCGGCGATTTCATCTGCGCCAACCTCGCCGGCGGCGCCAGCCACGGCCTCTATGCCGTGCTCGCCGCCGGCGACGGCGCGGTGCGGCTGGCGGCGCTGGCGCCGGCGGTCGGCGCCGCCGCGGCGGGGGCGTGAGCGATGCTCGCCTACAGCCGCATCGCCGACGAGTTCGAGCGCGCGCAGGCCGCCGACGCCCTCGACCGGCTCGAGGAGGTGCGCGAGGCGGTGGCGCAGGCGATCGCCGCGGCGCGCGAGGCGGCCGAGAAGGAGGACGAGCCCGACATGGCCGGCCTGCTCGAAAGCCTGGCCGGGCTGCTCGGCGACGCGCTCGGCGATGTCGGTTTGGGGCGCCAGATCCGGCGCATCGACGCGGCGCTGGCCCGCTACGCCGAGGCCGCCGAGCCGATGCCTATGCGCCCGCGCCGCGGCGGCTAGCATCGCGCGTGCGTTCCTCGCGCTGCGGTTGCGGCGCGGCTTAAGACTTGCGCAACCCTGTCGCGCTAGTTTTTCACCATAACCGACGCCAAATCCCTGCCGCACCGCGCCGCCATGCCCGAGCCCGCCACCGACGCACAAATTCACGCCACGCCGCCGGCGAGCCCGCTGCGCGCCATCGGCTTTCCCGGCCTGGCCTATCTCCTCGCCCTGCTCGCGCTCGGCGCCTGCGACGAATCGAATGCCGGCGCGGTCAAGTGCCAGCAGGCCGCCTACCGCGTGTCGCAGGCGCTGAGCTGCTTCGTGGTCACGCCTTCGGGCGAGCGTGCCGACGCGCAGACGGCCGCGGCGCAAAGCGCCGAGTGCGAGCGCTACGTCAAGGAATTCACGGCTTATGGCCTGACCAGCCACGACGCCGAGAAGATCCAGGCCGCCAGCCTCGACGACTTCTTCCGCCGCTATCGCGGCGAGGGCTTCTGCGACTATTACACCGGCCGCTTCGGCAAGTCCTGAGCGGCGCCGGCCGGCCCCTTCAGCTCGACCGTGTTGCCGTCGGGATCGCGCACGTAGAGCGACGGCCCGCTGCCTTCGGCGCCGAACCGCTCGGCGACCTCGCCGGCGGCGACGCCGTGGGCGGCGAGATGCGCCGCCAAAGCGGCGGCGTCGAAACGCGCCAGGCGCAGCGCGAAATGGTCCATGTTGTGCGCCTCAACGCCGGGCGGCGCGCCGCCCATGCGCCCGAGCGGCGAATCGACCGCCACCAGGTCGATCAGCGAGCGGCCGGCGCGCAGGTGCACCAGGCCGAGGTCGTCGCGCCGGCGCTCGACCGCGCAGCCGAGCACGTCGCAATAGAAGCGCAGCGCCCGCGCCATGTCGGCGACGCGCAGCACGACATGGTCGATGCCGAGGATCTCGACCGCCATCGCCGGCAGTCTCGCGCCGCGAGGGGCGCCGCGCAACCGCTCTAGCCGCCGGCGACGATCACGCCCGCCGCCGCCAGCCGGTCGATGTCGCCGTCGGCGTAGCCGTGCTCGCGCAGCACCTCGCGCGTGTGCTGGCCGAGGAGCGGCGCGCCGCTCTGCGGCCCGCCGGGCGTGCGCGAAAACGTCACCGGCAGGCCGATCGTCGCCACCGGGCCGGCGCGCGCGTGCGCGACCTCGGTGACGACGCCGCGCGCCCGCGCCTGCGGGTCGCGCTGCATCTCGGCGATGGAGAGCACCGGCCCGGCCGGCACGCCGGCGGCATCGAGCCGGGCCAGCCATTCGGCGGTCGGGCGGGTGCGGAAGCGCGCGCTCAAGATCTCGACCAAAGCCGGCAGGTTGGCCATGCGGCCGGCGTTGCCGGCGAAGCGCGGGTCCGCGGCCAGCTCGGGCGCCTCGATGGCGGAGAGCATGCGCTCCCAGTTGGCCTGGTTGGCGGCGCCGACATTGAGCCAGCCGTCGGCGGTGGGAAAGGCCTGGTAGGGCGCGTTGAGCGGATGCGCCGAGCCCAGCGGCCCGGGGGCCACGCCGGTGGCGAAGCAGATCGCCGACTGCCAGTAGGTGTGGACGATGCCGGCCTCGAACAGCGACGTGTCGACGCGCTGGCCCGCGCCGGTGCGCTGGCGCTCGATGCAGGCGGCGAGCACGCCCATCGCGCCGAGGATGCCGGCGGTGATGTCGGTCACCGGCGCGCCGACCTTGACCGGCGGCCGGCCGGGGCCCTCGCCGGTGATGCTCATCAGCCCGCTCATGCCCTGGGCGATCAGGTCGAAGCCGCCGCGGTCGGCATAGGGGCCGGTGCGGCCGAAGCCCGAGATCTCGCAATAGATCAGGCCGGGATTGATCGCCCTCAGCCGGTCGTAGCCGAGGCCGAGCCGCTCCATCGTCGTGCGGCGGTAGTTCTCGACCACCACGTCGGCGCGCTCGATCAGCCGGCGCAGCACGGCGCGGCCCTCCTCGGCCTTGAGGTCGAGGGCGATGCCGCGCTTGTTGCGGTTCATCATCATGAACGCGGCCGATTCGCCGGCGATGTCGGGCGGCAGGAAGCGGCGGCTGTCGTCGCCGCCGGGGATCTTCTCGACTTTGACCACGTCGGCGCCCA
>CAYTWJ010000281.1:0-4544 GCA_964442055.1 uncultured Rhodospirillaceae bacterium
CGCGCCTGCGCGAGGTCGGCGCGGCGCTGGCGGTCGACGCGACGCAGTCGCTCGGCGCGCTGCCTTTCGACGTCGCCGCGATCCGCCCCGATTTCCTGATCGCCGGCAGCTACAAGTGGCTCTTGGGCCCCTACAGCCTCGGCTTCATGTACGAGGCGCCGCGGCGCCAGGACGGCCGGCCGATCGAGCACAACTGGATCGCCCGCGAGGGCGCCGAGGACTTCGCCGGGCTGGTCGGCTACCGCGACGGCTTCCAGCCCGGCGCGCGGCGCTTCGACGTCGGCGAGCGCTCGAACTTCGCGCTGATGCCGGTGGCGGCGACGGCGCTGCGCCAGCTGCTCGACTGGGGGGTCGAGGAGATCGCCGCGACGCTCGGGGCGATGACCGCCGGCATCGCCGCGCGCGCCGCCGAGCGCGGCCTCGCCTCGGCGCCGCCGGCGCGGCGCGCCGGGCACTTCCTCGGCCTGCGCTTTGCGCGCGGCGTGCCGGCGGGGCTGCCCGAGCGGCTGGCGGCCGAGCGGGTTTACGTCAGCGTGCGCGGCAGCGCGATGCGGGTGACGCCGCACCTCTACAACGACGAGGGCGACGTGGCGCGCCTCTTCGCCGTGCTCGACGCCGTGCTCTGAGGCAAGGGAGGCAAGCGGACATGGAACTGGTCAATCTCGGCCGCACCGGGCTCAAGGTGTCGCGGCTCTGCCTCGGCACGATGACCTACGGCACGCCGAAATGGCGCCCCTGGGTGCTCGACGAGGAGGCGAGCCGGCCGTTCTTCCGCCGCGCCATCGAGGCCGGCATCAACTTCTTCGACACCGCCGACATGTATTCGAACGGCGCCAGCGAGGAGGTCACCGGCCGGGCGTTGAAGGAATTCGCGCGCCGCGAGGAGGTGGTGATCGCCACCAAGGTGTTCCACGCCACCGGCCCGGCGGCGAACGAGCGCGGCCTCGCCCGCAAGCACATCCGCCACGCCGCCGAGGCCTCGCTGCGCCGCCTCGGCACCGACTATATCGACGTCTACCAGATCCACCGCTACGACCCGCAGACGCCGATCGAGGAGACGCTGGCGGCGCTGGAGGAGCTGCTGCGCGCCGGCTAGGTGCTGCACATCGGCGCCTCGTCGATGTTCGCCTGGCAGTTCGCGCAGGCGCTCTACCGCGCCGACGCGCGCGGCCTCGCCCGCTTCGCCACCATGCAGAACCACTACAACCTGGTCTACCGCGAGGAGGAGCGCGAGATGATCCCGCTCTGCCAGGCCGAGGGCATCGGCGTCATCCCCTGGTCGCCGCTGGCGCGCGGCTTCCTCGCCGGCAACCGGCGCCGGCAGGATTACGGCGAGACCGCGCGCGCCAAGACCGACGACATCGCCCAGCGCATGTACTACCAGGAGTCCGACTTCGCCGTCGTCGACCGGGTGTGCGAGGTCGCCGCCCGGCGCGGCGTCAAGCCGGTGCAGGTGGCGCTGGCCTGGATCCTGGCCAAGCCGTTCGTCAGCGCGCCGATCATCGGCGTCAGCCGCATGGAGCAGCTCGAGGACGCGCTGGCGGCGGTGCCGATCAGGCTCGAGGCCGACGAGATCGCGGCGCTGGAGGAGCCCTACAAGCCGCACCCGGTGCTCGGGCACAGCTGAGGGGCAGGCACGCCCCTCAGACCGAGCCGGCGATCGCGCGGCCCATCTCGCCGGTCGAGGCGTCGCCGCCGAGGTCGCGGGTCAGCACCTTGCCCTCCTCGGTCACCGCGGCGATCGCCGCCTCGATGGCGGCGGCGGCGTCGGCATGGCCGAGATGCTCGAGCATCATCGCCCCCGACCAGATCTGGCCGATCGGGTTGGCGATGCCCTTGCCGGCGATGTCCGGCGCCGAGCCGTGCACCGGCTCGAACATCGACGGATAGGCGCGTTCGGGGTTGATGTTGGCCGAGGGGGCGATGCCGATCGAGCCGGCCACCGCCGGGCCGAGGTCGGAGAGGATGTCGCCGAACAGGTTGGAGCCGACCACCACGTCGAACCAGTCGGGATGGGCGACGAAATGCGCGGCCAGGATGTCGATGTGGTACTGGTCGACGCGCACGCCGGGGAAGTCCTCGGCGATGGCGCGCACCCGCTCGTCCCAGAACGGCATGGTGTGGATGATGCCGTTCGACTTGGTGGCCGAGGTGAGATGGCGCTTGGGCCGGCCGGCGGCCAGGTTGAAGGCGTAGCGGACGATGCGGTCGACGCCCTTGCGGGTGAAGACGCTCTGCTGCACCGCCATCTCCTCGTCGCCGCCCTGGTAGAGGCGGCCGCCGATCTCGGAATATTCGCCCTCGTTGTTCTCGCGCACGATGACGAAGTCGATGTCCTCGGGCCCACGGTCGCGCAAGGGCGAGCGCATGCCGGGCAGCAGGCGGATGGGGCGCAGGTTGACGTACTGGCGGAAGCCGCGGCGGATCGGGATCAGCAGCCCCCACAGCGAGACGTGGTCGGGCACGCCGGGATAGCCGACGGCGCCGAGGAAGATGGCGTCGAACGGCCGGAGCTGGTCGAGCCCGTCCCCGGGCATCAGCCGGCCGGTCTTCAGGTACTTCTCGCAGGACCAGTCGAATTCCTGCCAGCGGAAGCCGATGCCGAAGCGCCGGCCCGCCGCCTCGAGCACGCGGATGCCCTCCGGCACCACCTCGCGGCCGATGCCGTCGCCGGCGATCACCGCGATCCGATAGCTCCTGCCGCCGCCCTTCCCCGCCATGCCTGCCTCCCCGCCGCTCGCGCAGGCGCCTTTTAGCGCAAAGCGAGCTCGAGGAACATGGCCCCGGTGATCGGATTGTGGGTGTAGGGCGCGATGGCGCGGAAGCCGAGCCGCCGGTAGAGCGCGATCGCCGCTTCCATGTCCGGCAGGGTGTCGAGGCGCATGGCCCGGTAGCCGCGCGCGCGCGCCGCGGCGATGATCGCCTCGGCGAGGAGCCGGCCGAGACCGGTGCCGCGGGCGCCGGGGCGCACATAGAGCCGCTTCATCTCGCAGACGTCGGGCTCGAGCGGGCGCAGCGCCACCACCCCCTGCGGCCGGCCACCGACGCGCCCGAGCAGCAGCGCGCCCTTGGGCGGCGCGTACTTGCCGGGGAATTCCGCCATCTCCGCATCGAAGCCCTGGAAGCAGAGGCTGAAGCCGAGCGACTGCGCGTATTCGAAAAAGAGCGCGCGCGCCGCCGCGATGTCGTCGGCGCCGACCGCCGGCGCCACCTCGGGCGCCGGAGCCGCGGCTTCAGACATGGATGGTCCCTTCGAGATAGAAGGCGCAGTCGCCGCCGAGCTCGACCCGTTCGCCCCGGTCCACGCAGAGCACCTCGCCGCCGCGGCGCGAGGCCTGGAAGGCGCGCAGCTCGCGCCTGCCCAGCCGGCGCGACCAGTAGGGCACCAGCGTGCAATGGGCCGAGCCGGTCACCGGGTCCTCGGGCACGCCCTGGGCGGGGGCGAAAAAGCGCGAGACGAAGTCGTAGCCCTCGCCGCCCGGCGCGGTGACGCAGACGGCGAAGCGGTCGGCCTGGGCCAGCGCGGCCAGGTCGGGCGCCAGCCGCTCCACTTCGGCGGCGCTGTCATAGACCACGAGATAGTCGCGCGCCGCCAGGATCTCGCGCGGCGGGCGCCCCAAAGCGGCGACGAGGCCGGGCCACGGCGTCACCGGCTCGGGCGGCCGCGCCGGGAAATCCATCGCCAGGCGCGCGCCGGCGCGGCGCACGGTGAGCGGGCCGCTGCGGGTGTGGAAGGTCACCTCGGCGCGCGCCGGCGCCAGGCGATTGAGCACCAGCCAGCCCGAGGCCAGCGTCGCGTGGCCGCACAGGTCGACCTCGGTCGCGGGCGTGAACCAGCGCAGGCGGTAGCCGTCGCCCTCGGCGGCGAAGAAGGCGGTCTCGGCCAGGTTGTTTTCGGCGGCGATCGCCTGCATCAGCCCGTCGGCGGGCCAGGATTCCAGCGGCACCACGGCGGCCGGGTTGCCCTTGAACACCGCCGAGGCGAAGGCATCGATCTGATAGAGCGGCAGGTGCATCGGCGGACATCCCCCTCGGTCAAAGGCCGCGGGCGACGCGCGTCCGTGCGCCGAGCGCGACCACCGCCAGCACCGCGGCCGCGAAGGCGAGCGTCGCCGCACCGATCGCCTCGCCGAGCAGCAGCCAGCCGGCGAAGATGGTCAGGAACGGCTGCAAAAGCTGAGTCTGGCTGACCCGGGCGATGCCGCCAAGCGCCATCCCGCCGTACCAGGCGAGGAAGGCGAGATACTGGCTCACCAGGCTGACATAGGCGAAGCCGATCCAGGAAGCGGCCGGTGCCGCCAAGCCTGGCGGCGCGGCCAGCATTGTGGGCACGAGCAGGAACGGCGCGGCGAAGACCAGCGCCCACGAGATCACCTGCAGGCTGCCGAGCGAGCGGGCGATGCGCGCGCCTTCGGCATAGCCGATGGCGGCACTCGCCACCGCGCCGAGGAGCGCGAGATCGGCAAGGCGCAGGGCGCCGTCACCGGAGACCAGCGAGAAGGCGACGACCAGGGCGCCGCCCGCCGCGGCCGAGAGCCAGAAGG
>CAYTWJ010000282.1:0-1382 GCA_964442055.1 uncultured Rhodospirillaceae bacterium
GGCGTCCTGCATCAGGAAGCCTGCGGCCGGCATGAAGGTGGTCACGGCGTCCGACCGGGCGCGGACCGCGCGGCGCATGGTCATGGAGCTTTTGCTCGCCGACCAGCCGGCGCGCGCGGTGGCGCATCACCCCGACTCGCGCCTGTGGCAATGGGCCGACCGCATGGCGATCGGCGAGAGCCGGTTCCCGCGGCGCGATCTGCCCGCGCCCGACCGCAGCCATCCGGCGATGGCGGTCAACCTCGACGCCTGCATCCAGTGCACCCTCTGCGTGCGCGCCTGCCGCGAGGTGCAGGTCAACGACGTGATCGGCATGGCCGGCAGCGGCGCCGAGGCCAAAATCGTCTTCGACTTCGACGACCCGATGGGCGAGAGCAGCTGCGTCGCCTGCGGCGAATGCGTCCAGGCCTGCCCGACCGGGGCGCTGCTGCCGGCGAACGCGGTCGGCGGGATCGAGGTCGAGCGCGAGGTGCAAAGCGTCTGTCCCTATTGCGGCGTCGGCTGCCAGATGGTCTACCAGGTCCGCGACGAGCGCATCGTCGGCGTGGTCGGCGCCGAAGGGCCGGCCAATCTCGGCCGGCTCTGCGTCAAGGGCCGCTTCGGCTTCGACTACGTCCACCACCCCCATCGCCTGATCCGGCCGCTGATCCGGCGCGAGGGCGTGGCGCGCGGCGCGGTGGCCGACCTCGATCCGGCGAACCCGCTCACGCATTTCCGCGAGGCGAGCTGGGAGGAGGCGCTCGATTGCGCGGCCGCCGGCCTGCGGCGCATCCGCGACGCGCACGGGGGCGGCGCGCTGGCCGGCTTCGGTTCCGCCAAGGGCGGCAACGAGGAGGCCTATCTGTTCCAGAAGCTGGTGCGCACCGGCTTCGGCACCAACAATGTCGACCACTGCACCCGCCTCTGCCATGCCTCGTCGGTGGCGGCGCTGATGGAGACGATCGGCTCGGGCGCCGTCACCGCGCCCTTCGCCGAGGCGCTCAACAGCGACGTGATCGTGGTGATCGGCGCCAACCCGGCGGTGAACCACCCGGTCGCGGCCACCTTCTTCAAGAACGCGGTGCGGCGCGGCGCCACGCTGATCGTCGTCGATCCGCGCGGCCAGGCGCTGTCGCGCCACGCCAGCTACATGCTGCGCCAGCGGCCGGGATCGGATGTGGCGCTGCTCAACGCGATGATGAACGTGATCGTCGGCGAGGGCCTCTACGACGAGAACTACGTCGCCGGCCACACCGAGGGCTTCGCCGCCCTCGCCGCCCACCTCGCCCGCTTCACGCCCGCGGCCATGGCCCCGGTCTGCGGCGTCGCGCCGGACCTGATCCGCGAGGTGGCGCGCGTCTATGCCCGCGCCCGCGCGGCGATCATCTTCTGGGGCATGGGCA
>CAYTWJ010000282.1:1392-1988 GCA_964442055.1 uncultured Rhodospirillaceae bacterium
ACCGACAACGCGCGCTGCCTGGTCTCGCTCGCCCTGCTGTGCGGCCAGGTCGGGCGGCCGGGCACCGGGCTGCACCCGCTGCGCGGCCAGAACAACGTCCAGGGGGCCTCCGACGCCGGCCTGATCCCGATGTTCTATCCCGATTATCAGCCGGTCGACGACGGCGCGACCCGCGCCCGCTTCGAGGAATTCTGGGGCCGGCCGCTCGACCCGCGCAAGGGGCTCACCGTGGTCGAGATCACGCACGCGATCCATCGCGGCGAGATCCGCGGCATGTACATCATGGGCGAGAACCCGGCGATGTCGGACCCCGACGTCGATCACGCGCGCGCCGCGCTGGCCCGGCTCGACCATCTGGTGGTCCAGGACCTGTTCCTGACCGAGACCGCGGCCTACGCCGACGTGGTGCTGCCGGCCTCGGCCTGGCCGGAGAAGGACGGCACGGTGACGAGCACCGACCGGCGCGTCCAGCTCGGCCGCCGGGCGCTGGCGCCGCCGGGCGAGGCGCGCGAGGACATCTGGATCATCCAGGAGATCGCCCGCCGCCTCGGCCTCGACTGGAACTACCGGCATCCGCGCGACGTGTTCGCCGAGAT
>CAYTWJ010000282.1:1998-4526 GCA_964442055.1 uncultured Rhodospirillaceae bacterium
CGCGGCGTCACCTGGGACCGCCTCGAGCGCGAGGGCGGGGTGACCTATCCGGTCGAGCGCGAGGACGAGCCGGGGCGCGCGGTCATCTTCGGCGAGGCCTTCCCGACCAAGTCGGGCCGCGGCCGCTTCGTGCCGGCGGACATCATCCCGCCCGACGAGCGGCCGGACGCGGATTATCCCTTCGTGCTCACCACCGGGCGGCTGCTCGAGCACTGGCATACCGGCGCGATAACGCGGCGCAGCGCGGTGCTCGACCGCCTCGAGCCGGCGCCGATCGCGCATCTCGCGCCGGCCGACCTGGCCCGCCTCGGCATCGCCGCCGGCGAGCGCATCGCCGTGCGCACGCGCCGCGGCCGCATCGAGCTCGCCGCGCGCGCCGATGCGGCGATGCCGGCCGGCGTCGTCTTCATCCCCTTCTGCTACAACGAGGCGGCGGCGAACGAGCTGACCAATTCGGCGCTCGATCCGTTCGGCAAGATTCCCGAAGTCAAGTTCTGCGCCGCGCGCGTCGACAAGCTGGCCGTGCCGGCCGAATGAACGAGGCGCCCGGACCGCAACCGCCCGGCGAGCTGGCGCCGGGCCTGCGCCCGATCGAGGAGATCGCGGCGCGGCTCGATCTGCCGGCGGCGGCGCTGATCCCCTTCGGCCGCCACATCGCCAAGATCGACACCCGTTCGCTGGCGCCGCCGGCGCGGCCGGCCGGCAAGCTGGTGCTGGTCACCGCGATCACGCCGCTCGCCGCCGGCGAGGGCAAGACCACGACCGCGATCGGGCTCGGCGACGCGCTCTCCCGCCTCGGCCGCCGCGCCGCGATCTGCCTGCGCGAGCCTTCGCTCGGCCCGGTCTTCGGCCGCAAGGGCGGCGCCACCGGCGGCGGGCGGGCGTCGGTGCAGCCGGCCAGCGCGATCAACCTGCATTTCACCGGCGATTTCCACGCCGTCGCCAGCGCCAACAACCTGCTGGCGGCGATGATCGACAACCATCTCTTCTGGGACAACCCGCTCGGCCTCGATCCCGAGGCCGTCGCCTGGCGGCGCGCCATCGATATCAACGACCGCGCACTGCGCCGGATCACGGTCGGTCTCGGCGGCAAGGGCGACGGCATCCCGCGCGCCGACGGCTTCGACATCACCGCCGCCTCCGAGGTGATGGCGATCCTCTGCCTCTCGCGCGACCACGACGACCTGCGCCGCCGCCTCGGCGACATCGCCGTCGGGCGGACGCGCGGCGGCGCCTGGGTGCGGGCGCGCGCGCTCAAGGCCGACGGCGCCATGGCGGCGCTGCTGGCCGACGCGCTGCTGCCCAATCTCGTGCAGACGCTCGAGGGCACGCCGGCCCTGGTGCACGGCGGCCCCTTCGCCAACATCGCGCACGGCTGCAGCTCGCTCGCTGCCACGCGCCTCGCCCTCGCGCTGGCCGAGATCGTCGTCACCGAAGCGGGCTTCGCCACCGACCTCGGCGCCGAGAAGTTCTGCGACATCAAGTGCCGCGTCGGCGGGCTCGCGCCGGACGCCGCGGTGCTGGTCTGCACGCTGGCGGCGCTCAAGGCCAATGGCGGCGTCGCCGCCGCCGACCTCGCGCGAGAGGATGTCGCGGCGCTGACGCGCGGCTTCGCCAACCTGCGCCGCCACGCCGAGAATCTCGACCGCTTCGGCCTGCCGGTCCTCGTCGCCGTCAACCGCCATGCCGGCGACCACGCCGCCGAGCTCGCCGAGCTGACACGCCTTTGCGCCGGCATCGGCCTTGGCGTCGTCGCGGCCGATCACTTCGTGCGTGGCGGCGCCGGGGCCGAGGCGCTGGCCGAGGCGCTGCTCGGGCTCTTGGCCACGCGGCCGGCCCGGTTCCGCCTGCTCTACCCCGACGCGATGCCGCTGCCCGAGAAGATTCGCACCGTCGCCCGCGAGATTTACGGCGCGGCCGGCATCGAGATCGCCTCGCCGGCCGCCGCCGCGCTCGAGCGCCTGGCGGAGGACGGCTTCGGACGCCTGCCGGTCTGCATCGCCAAGACGCCCTACAGCCTGGGCGTCGACCCCAAGCTCAAGGGCGCGCCGAGCGGCCACACGGTGCCGATCCGCGAGGTGCGGCTGGCCGCCGGCGCAGGCTTCGTCGTCGCGCTCGCCGGCGACACCGTGACCATGCCCGGCCTGCCGCGCCGGCCGGCCGCCGAGCGCATCGCCCTCGACACGATGGGCCGCATCACCGGTCTCGACTGAGCCCAGCGCCGATTGCGCGGCGCTTGAACAAGCCGTTGATTCAATGATCTTTTGCGTCGAATCGCCCAGTTGGCGTCGGACCGCGTGCGCGAGCTCGGGCGGGCATCGGCCGCTGGCGACGCCAATTAACACAGATTACGGTGGACCGGCCGCGACCGGGCTAGGGTCGGCATCCACATCAGCACCCGAAGGTGGAGCCATGACCACCGGCCTCGACGTCTTCGACACCACGCTGCAGGAAACCAATCTCTGGCTCAAGGCGCTGATGCAGCGCCTGGGCACCGAGGACCGGCGCATGGCCTACCGCGTGCTGAA
>CAYTWJ010000283.1:0-4508 GCA_964442055.1 uncultured Rhodospirillaceae bacterium
CCCCGGTTGGCCAGGTAGACCGAAGTCGGCGTCTTCGAGGTGCGCGACACGCCGACCAGGACGATGTCGGCCTCGTCGAGATCGGCGGTCGACTGCCCGTCGTCGTGGGCCATGGTGTAATGCATGGCGTCGATGCGGGCGAAATAGGCGGCATCGAGCTCGTGCTGGCGGCCGGGCGTGGCCTGCGCCTTCTCGCCGAGGAAGCCGGCCAGCGCGGCGATCACCGGATCGAGGACCGAGATGCAGGTGACGCCGAGCTTGCGGCAGCCGCGCACCAGGATGTCGCGCAGGCCGATATCGACCAAAGTGTAGAGAACGATGCTGCGTTCCGGCTCGATCGCCTGCACCACCCGCTCCATCTGGCCCGGCGTGCGAACCAGGGTCCAGAGATGCTCCTCGGTGTCCTTGGCATGCTCGAACTGCACCAGCGCGGCCTTGGCGAGCGCTTTGAGCGTTTCGCCGGTAGCGTCGGAAACAAGATGAATGTGGAAGCCGCTCATTACCGAGGACCGGACGCTGGGTTGCAGCTTGTGGAAATGGCGCGCAACGGGGACAAGACCTCATTTCGCCGGGTACCGCACGAAGGGCTGCCGGCAGACCTCTTTTTCATGCGTCGGATTGCGCCGACGCGAACTACCTTATCCTGCCGGCGAAATCACGTGAATAACCGGGCGACACAAGTACCATGCTCGTTTCTCCCGTGATTCCCATGCCATGAAAAGCGCGGCTGCCGCCCGGCCGTCGACAGCCCCGTCCACGGGTTCGACCCGCGCGGCTTTGCCCGGCTTTCATCCACAAGGCGGAGGAAAAGCCGCAATCCCCATGACCCACAGGGCCAACAACCACCTCCCCCTTATCTTTTGATTCTCTTTTGCTTTAGAAAGCACCTGTCGCGTCCATATGGAGACCCTGCGTGTCCTCCCCTGTCCCGGCCGCCACTTTCAAGCCATCAACGCAGAAGCGCTTGTTGCGCGCCCTTGCCGGGGGGAGCCTGGATCGACCGCCGATCTGGCTGATGCGGCAAGCGGGGCGGTACCTGCCGGAATACCGCGCGCTCAGAGAGAAGGCCGGCAGCTTCCTGGCCCTCTGCTATGCCCCCGATCTGGCGGCAGAGGTGACGTTGCAGCCGGTGCGCCGCTTCGGCACCGATGCAGCCATCCTGTTCGCCGACATCCTGCTGGTGGCCGATGCGCTGGGCCAGCGGCTCGACTTCCGCGAGGGCGAGGGGCCGGTGCTCGAGCCGGTGCGCGGGCTTGACGATCTGGTGCGGCTTGGCCGCAGGGACCCACAAACGCGCCTCGCGCCGGTCTACGAGACGGTATCGCGGGTGCGGGCGGCATTGCCCGGCGACTGCGCCCTGATCGGCTTCGCCGGCGCGCCGTGGACGGTCGCCACCTACATGGTCGAGGGCGGCGCCAACGGCGACCACGCCTGCGCCAAGCGATGGGCCTACGGCGATCCCGCCGGCTTTCAGTGGCTGATCGACCTGCTGGTCGAGACCACGTTCGCCTATCTCGACCGGCAGATCGCTGCCGGCGCCGAGGCGGTGCAGATTTTCGACTCCTGGGCCGGTGCGTTGTCGGCCGAGGGCATCGAGCGCTGGTGCGTGGCGCCGGTGGCCGCCCTGGTCACGCGCTTGCGCGCGGCGCATCCGGACGTGCCGGTGATCGTCTTCCCGCGTGGCGCCGGCGCGCTCTACCAGGGATTCGCGCCGGCCACCGGCGCGCAAGGGATCGGCATCGACTTCACCGTTCCGGCACGCTGGGCGGCGGATGTCCTGCAGAAGGAGGCGACGGTGCAGGGCAATCTCGACCCGCAGCTGCTGGTCGTCGGCGGCGAAACCATGCGCCGCGCCGCGCACCAGCTCCTCGAGACGCTCGGGCACGGCCCTTACATCTTCAACCTCGGCCACGGGGTGGTGCCGGAGACGCCGCCGGAGCATGTTGCCGACCTGGTCGGGCTGGTACGCAACTGGCGCGCATGAGCCTAGCCACGCAGCGGACCGCGGTGGTCCTGTTCAATCTCGGCGGGCCGGACGGACCGGCGTCGGTCGAGCCCTTCCTGTTCAACCTGTTCTCCGATCCGGCCATCATCCGCCTGCCCAATCCGCTGCGCTGGCTCGTCGCCAGGCTGATCGCCAGGCGCCGCGCGCCGGTCGCGCGCGAGATCTATGCCCGCATCGGCGGCGGCTCGCCGCTCCTCGAACTGACACGGGCGCAGGCCGCGGCCCTGCGAAGCGCGCTCGGCGAAGGCGGCGCGTTCCGGGTCTTCGTCGCCATGCGCTACTGGCACCCGTTCGCGGCCGAGACGGCGGCCGAGGTGAAGGGCTGGGCGCCCGAGCGGATCGTCCTGCTGCCGCTCTATCCGCAATATTCGACCACCACTAGCGCATCCTCGCTCGCCGACTGGGCACGCGCGGCGGCCGCAGCCGGACTTGATTGCCCGACGGCGACGGTCTGCTGCTATCCCGCCGATGCTGGCCTGGTGGCGGCGCAGGCGGCGCTGATCGAGGCGGCGCT
The DNA here is from genome assembly GCA_964442055.1 of uncultured Rhodospirillaceae bacterium. GTDB lineage: Bacteria > Pseudomonadota > Alphaproteobacteria > Ferrovibrionales > Ferrovibrionaceae > CAYTWJ01. The sequence continues at coordinate 2,520 of CAYTWJ010000283.1, forward strand.
GGAATCCCTCAACGGAGAGCGCGCGCCGCGCGTGCTCTTCTCGGCGCACGGGCTGCCCAAGAAGGTGGTTGCCGCCGGCGACCCCTATCAGTGGCAGGTGGAGCAGACGGCGGCCGCCGTCGTCGCGGCCCTGAACCGGCCCGGGCTCGACTGGACCGTCTGTTACCAGAGCCGGGTCGGCCCGCTGGAATGGATCGGGCCGTCGACGGAAAGCGAGATCGCCCGCGCCGGGCGCGACCGCGTGCCGGTGGCGGTCGTGCCGATCGCCTTCGTCTCCGAACACTCGGAAACCCTGGTCGAGCTCGACATCGAGTACCGCCACCGCGCCGAGGCGGCGGGCGTGCCGGCCTTCGCCCGGGTGCCGGCCGTGGGCACCCACCCGGCCTTCATCGCCGGCCTGGCGGCGCTGGTGCGCAGCCGTGCGGCCGGAGGCGGAGTGCAATCGGGAGCCGGCGGGCGGTTGTGCCCGCGCGCTTGCGGCGGTTGCCCGGTGGCTTAGGCGGAAGGGGGATCGGCATGGATATTTACCTCTGGCTGAAGGCGCTGCACATCATCGCGGTGATCGCGTGGATGGCGGGAATGCTTTATCTGCCAAGGATTTACGTCTACCACACGCGGGCCGAGCCCGGCTCGGCCCAGGCCGAGACCTTCAAGGTCATGGAGCGGCGGCTGTTAAGGGCCATCATCAACCCGGCGATGGTCGCCGCCTGGATATTCGGCCTCTGGCTCGCCTTCGCGGGCGGCTGGTGGGCGGCGCCGTGGTTCCACGCCAAGCTCGCGCTGCTCTTCGGCATGCAGCTCGCGCACGCCGCCCTGGCGCGCTGGCGGCGCCATTTCGCCGCCGACGCCAACCGCCACAGCGAGCGCTTCTACCGGGCGGTCAACGAGGTGCCGACGCTGTTGATGATCGGCATCGTCATCCTGGTCGCGGTCAAGCCGTTCTGAGCCGTCCCGCGCCGGGGCAATAGTTCAACGCCCGGGCCGACTTGCCATTTTCCGCGACCTTGTGCTAGAAAACCGGCGGCAGGGGAACCTCTGGGCGATCGCCCGTCGGGCGTCTCCGCTGCCTGACCTCCGCAAGTCCCGCCGTGCTCCAGGGCGCGGGGGGCGCAAACTCCCAAGACACAGTCCCGGCGCGATCCACGGCGAACCAGTCCGGGCCGAGTATTCCAATAGGCGCATTCCGCATGAACCTGCAGGAACTGAAATCCAAGTCCCCGACCGAACTCCTCACCTTTGCCGAGGAGCTCGAGGTCGAGAACGCCTCGACCCTGCGCAAGCAGGACATGATGTTCGCGATCCTGAAGCAGCTCGCCGAGCGCGACGTCGAGATCACCGGCGCCGGCGTGCTCGAGATCCTGCAGGACGGTTTCGGGTTCCTGCGTTCGCCCGAGGCCAACTACCTGCCCGGCCCCGACGACATCTATGTCAGCCCGAGCCAGATCCGCCGCTTCGGCCTGCGCACCGGCGACACCGTCGAGGGGCCGATCCGCAGCCCCAAGGACGGCGAGCGCTATTTCGCCCTGCTCAAGGTCAACTCGATCAATTTCGAGGACCCCGAGAAGAGCCGCCACAAGGTCCATTTCGACAACCTGACGCCGCTCTATCCCGAGGACCGCTTCCGGCTCGAGCTGCAGGATCCGACGGTCAAGGACCGCTCGGCGCGGGTCATCGACCTGATCTCGCCGCAGGGCAAGGGCCAGCGCGCGCTGATCGTCGCGCCGCCGCGCACCGGCAAGACGGTGCTCTTGCAGAACATCGCCCACTCGATCACCGGCAACCATCCCGAGGTCTACCTGATCGTGCTGCTGATCGACGAGCGGCCGGAAGAGGTGACCGACATGTCGCGGTCGGTCAAGGGCGAGGTGATCTCGTCGACCTTCGACGAGCCGGCGGCGCGCCACGTGCAGGTCGCCGAGATGGTGATCGAGAAGGCCAAGCGCCTGGTCGAGCACAAGCGCGACGTGGTGATCCTGCTCGACTCGATCA
>CAYTWJ010000284.1:0-4508 GCA_964442055.1 uncultured Rhodospirillaceae bacterium
GTACTTGGTGGTCGAGTGCATGACGATCGCCGCGCCGTCGGCGAGCGCCCGGCACAGCACCGGCGCCGCGGTGTTGTCCATGATCAGCGGCACGCCGAGCTCGCGGCCGATCTTCGCCACCTCGGCGATCGGGAACACGGTCAGCTTGGGGTTGGGCAGCGTCTCGGCGTAGTAGCAGCGCGTGCGCGCGTCGGTGGCGCGGCGGAAGTTCTCGGGGTCGGCCGGGTCGACGAAGCGCACCTCGATGCCCATCGTCTTCATGGTGTTGAGGAACAGGTTCCAGGTGCCGCCGTAGAGGTCGGTCGAGCTGACGAAGTTGTCGCCGGCCTGGCAGATGTTCTGCACCGCGAACAGCGACGCCGCCTGGCCCGAGGCCAGCGCCAGCCCGGCGACGCCGCCCTCTAGCGCGGCGACGCGCTCCTCGAGCACGGCGCAGGTCGGGTTCATGATGCGGGTGTAGATGTTGCCGAGCTCGGACAGCGCGAACAGGCTGGCGGCGTGGGCGGTGTCGCGGAACTGGTAGGAGGTGGTCTGGTAGATCGGCACCGCCACCGCGTTGGTGGCGGGGTCGCTGCGATAGCCGGCGTGCAGCACGACGGTTTCCGGGTGGCGGCTGGTGGTCGGCATGGATCGGTTTCCCCTTGGCTGTCGTTGTCCGAGGCGGCGCCGGAGGCGGCGGCGAGGCCGTGGCGCCGGTGGCGGGTGGTTACTCGACGCGGCGGATATTGCACGCGGCCGCGCGTCCCCGGCAAGTGACCGGAATCACGCTCGGGCGGCGCTCAGGCGCCGATGGTCTGCGCCAGCGCCCAGGCGGCCTCGGCGATCGGGCGGGCGCGGCGACCGGCGTCGAGGGCGTGCTGGCTCGCCGCGGTGCCGTCCTTCACCCGGCCCATGATGCCCTGCAGGATGCCGGCGATGCGGAACATGTTGTAGACCATGTAGATGTCCCAGTGGGCGAGCCCGGCCCGCCCGGTGCGCCGGCAATAGGCGGCGACGTATTCGGCCTCGTCCGGGATGCCGAGCGCGGCGAAGTCGACGCCCTTGAGGCCGCGGAACAGGCCGGGCTCGAGCCGCCACGACATGCAGTGGTAGCAGAAGTCGCTGATCGGGTTGCCGAGCGTCGAGAGCTCCCAGTCGAGCACGGCGAGCACGCGCGGCTCGCTCGGGTGGAAGATCATGTTGTCCATGCGGTAGTCGCCGTGGACGATGCTGGTCTCCTCGTCGGCGGGGATGTGGGCGGGCAGCCATTCGATCAGCCGGTCCATCGCCTCGATGGTCTCGGTCTCGGACGCCCGGTACTGCTTGGTCCAGCGCGCCACCTGGCGGGCGACGTAGTTGCCGGGCTTGCCGAAATCGGCGAGCCCGACCGCGGCGTAGTCGACCCGGTGCAGGCGGGCGATGACCTCGTTCATGGCGTCGAAGACGGCGGCGCGCTCAGGTGCGCTCATGCCGGGCAGCGTCTGGTCCCAGAAGATGCGCCCCTCGACATAGTCCATGATGTAGAAGGCGGTGCCGATGACGCCGTCGTCCTCGCAGAGCGCGTGCGGCCTGGCCACCGGCACGCCGGTGCCGTAAAGCGCGCGGATGACGCGGTACTCGCGGTCGACGGCGTGGGCCGAGGGCAGCAGCTTGCCCGGCGGCTTGCGGCGCAGCACGTAGCGGCCCGAGGGGCTGACGAGGCGGAAGGTCGGGTTGGACTGGCCGCCCTTGAACTGCTCGACCGTGAGCGGGCCGCGGAAGCCCGCGACATGCGCCTCCATCCAGGCCGCGAGCCGCGCGGTGTCGAAGGCGTGGCGCGGCTGCACCGGCATGGTGCCGACGAACTGGGCCTGGGAGTCGGTCATCGGAGGGGCACTGTCTCCAGCTCGCTGGGCGCTGAGAATCCCCGCCGTTGTTTTCGATTTTGGCCGGGGCAGCTAGTCGCCTTTGTAAATGTGCTCCCGGTGGTAGCGCAAGAACTGAGGGTGGGGCCTTGCCACCGGGTCCTGCGGGACAGCGGCTTGCAAATCGGGGCGCAGCATTCGACGGACCGCACCCGGCACGTGCTTCCGGTCAACCAAGATCGTGTAGTCGTCATTCAGCGACACAAGGCCGCGGTCAAACATCCAGTGGACCGTCCGGCAAAGCGCTATCCCGTTGCGAACTGAGTCCGTCCCTCCGTGGCCTTCCGCGACCGGTCGGATGTGCGCCGCCTCCATTTCCGGCCGGCCGCCTCCGTTGATCATTCTTAAGCCGGTCAACGCGCATGTGTCGTTGTAAGCGCGCCTCACATTCAACGCGAAGGCGGCATCCCGAAACGGTCGCCGCAAGAGCTGTTCGACGATTGGGCGGTCGAAGCGAGCGGGTTCTTCGGCCAACCCGGTGACGGCGCTGCGGTCGTCGACGGAAATCACAGGCGCGAAGCCGGCGCGGCAAATCAAATCGAACTCGTCGTCACGAATGAAACGAACTGCGCGCCCGAATGCGCCCTTATTGGTCGAGCCATCGGGCTTGCGCAGCTTGCTTTCGTAGAACGAATCGCCCTCGCGAAAGGACACGGGGAAATCGAAGTCGAGGTAGTCGTCGACGTAGGCGTAGTAGTGCCCGGCGCGCCGGCCATCAGGCTCCACGCGGACCACCCGAGCGGTCGCGAAATAGGCCTGGCGGCCTTCTCGCCCCGACAGATCGTTGTCTTGCCGCCGCGGTTCATAATAGATGATGCGATCACCCACCGCCGTCTGGACGGCGTTCAGGTAAGTGGCAGGAAAGTGGTAACGGACTTCCGGAAGATCGTCGTAGATCGAGCGGGGCTTAGCGGTGAAAATGGCCTTTGCCATGGAAAATCATTGCCCGGATATTCCATAGCTCCATTCGGCAACTGGCGTCAGATCGTATTTTTCGCCGAACCACGAAACGAAATCGTCCGCTGTCCAGCCATCTCGGTACGCCTTGAGGACCGGCTGATCGTCGATTCCAGCGTCGCAAAGGTCGATGCCGTAAACCTGCTTCATGCGCTCGGAAACTGCGAACCTATACCTGCGGAAGCGCGGCGTATCCATAGCTGTCACCGGTGCAATCCCAACGACAATCAGTCTAATCACTCGGAATTTGATCTCAAGCCCGCTTGAATGTCGCGATCGGCCGGAGATGGTCTGAGAGACCGTTTGGGAATTCCGATGGGCCTGCGCTGCCGCCGATTTTGGCCGTTCCGGCAGGAGCCGGGCGACGGCCGTACCGGGGAGTACGGACGAGCCCGGCGACGAACCGGCCGGCCAAAAGCGGCGCAGCCCGAAGGGTCGCGCCGCGAACGCCGCCTGCGGCGTCGCAAGGCTCGCCGATACGCCCCGGTATCGGCTTCGCCTTTCTCCTGGCATCCGGCAGTTCGCGCCGCGACGCAGCCTCCATCCGAATTCCCAAACGGTCTCTGAAGGGGTCAAGTGCCGCGTTCAAGTCGGCTGACGGCAAGCACCGCGCTTCCGCCCTTGTCACCCCTCCGCCCTCTCCCTTGCCACCGCGCGCCAGCCGATGTCGCGGCGGCAGAAGCCGTCGGGCCAGTCGATCACGTCGACCGCCTGGTAAACGCGCGCCTGCGCCGCGGCGACGCTCGGCCCCAGCGCGGTGACGCCGAGCACGCGCCCGCCCGCCGCCACCACCCGCCCGCGCTCGTCGCGCCGCGTGCCGGCGTGGAACACGGTGACGCCGGGAATCTCGCCCGCCGGCTTCAGATTGCCGATGACGCCGCCCTTGGCATAGGCGCCGGGATAGCCCTTCGCCGCCATGACGACGCAGAGCGCCGCCTCGTCGTGCCAGCGCAGGTCGAAGGCGTCGAGCACGCCGTCGCGCGCCGCCAAGAGCGCCGGCAGCAGGTCCGATTTGAGCCGCACCATCAGCACCTGGCATTCGGGGTCGCCGAAGCGGACGTTGTATTCGAGCAGCTTCGGCCCCTCGCGCGTCAGCATCAGCCCGGCATAGAGCACGCCGACGAAGGGCCGGCCCTCGTCGGCCATCGCCTGCACCGTCGGGCGGATGATGCGCGCCATCACCTCTTCCGTGAGCGCCGGGGTCAGCACCGGCGCCGGCGAATAGGCGCCCATGCCGCCGGTATTGGGCCCGGTGTCGCCCTCGCCGACCTGCTTGTGGTCCTGCGCCGAGGCGAGCGCGAGCGCGTGCCGGCCGTCGCAGAGCGCGAAGAAGCTCGCCTCCTCGCCCGCAAGATGCTCCTCGACCACCGCCTCGGCGCCGGCCGCGCCGAAGGCGCCGCCCATGATCTCGTCGACCGCCGCCTCGGCGTCGGCGCGCGTCGCCGCCAGGATCACGCCCTTGCCGGCGGCGAGCCCGTCGGCCTTGACCACGACCGGCGCGCCGCGTTCGGCGATGAAGGCCTTGGCCTCGGCGGCCGAGGCGCAGCGGCGGTAGGCGGCGGTGGGGATGTTGTGGCGGGCGCAAAGGTCCTTCATGAAGCCCTTTGAGCCCTCGAGCGCGGCGGCGGCGGCGCGCGGGCCGAAGGCGGCGATGCCGGCGGCCTCGAG
>CAYTWJ010000285.1:0-4504 GCA_964442055.1 uncultured Rhodospirillaceae bacterium
GCCGGGTGCTGGCGCGCCTCGTCACCGACCAGGGCCGCGATCTCGGCCGGGCGCGGATCGCGGCCGGGCTGGCCCGGCCCTATCAGGGCGAGCGGCGCGGCGGCTGGTGCGACGGCTGACGCCGCCGCTACCGGTTCATCCGGTTGTCGATCAGCTCCTTGACCACGGTCGGGTCGGCCAGCGTCGTGGTGTCGCCGAGATTGCCGTAATCTTTCTCGGCGATCTTGCGCAGGATCCGGCGCATGATCTTGCCCGAGCGCGTCTTGGGCAGGCCGGGCGCCCACTGGATGAAATCGGGCGAGGCGATCGGGCCGATCTGCTTGCGCACCCAGGCGACCAGCTCCTTCTTGAGCTCGTCGGCATAGCTCTCGCCCATCTTCAGCGTGACGTAGGCGTAGATGCCCTGGCCCTTGATCTCGTGCGGGTAGCCGACCACGGCGGCCTCGGCCACCTTGGGATGGGCGACCAGCGCGCTCTCGACCTCGGCCGTGCCCATGCGGTGCCCGGAGACGTTGATCACGTCGTCGACGCGGCCGGTGATCCAGTAATAGCCGTCCTCGTCGCGCCGGCAGCCGTCGCCGGTGAAGTAGTACCCGGGGAAGGTGACGAAGTAGGTGTCGATGAAGCGCTGGTGGTCGCCGTAGACGGTGCGCATCTGCCCCGGCCAGGAATCGGCGATGCAGAGATTGCCCCGGCAGGCGCCCTCGAGCTCGTTGCCCTCGCCGTCGACGACGACCGGCAGCACGCCGAAGAAGGGCCGCGTCGCCGAGCCGGGCTTGAGCCCGATCGCGCCGGGCAGCGGCGTGATCAGGATGCCGCCGGTCTCGGTCTGCCACCAGGTGTCGACGATCGGGCAGCGGTCCTCGCCGACGACGCGGTGGTACCAGAGCCAGGCCTCGGGATTGATCGGCTCGCCGACGGTGCCGAGGAGGCGCAGGCTCTTGCGGCTGGTCTTGCGCACCGGCGCCTCGCCCTCGCGCATCAGCGCGCGGATCGCGGTCGGCGCGGTGTAGAAGATGTTGACCTTGTGCTTGTCGACCACCTGCCAGAAGCGCGAGGCGTCGGGGTAGTTCGGCACGCCCTCGAACATCAGCGTGATCGCGCCATTGGCGAGCGGGCCGTAGACGATGTAGCTGTGCCCGGTCACCCAACCGACGTCGGCGGTGCACCAGAAGATGTCGCCGTCGTGGTAGTCGAAGACGTACTGGTGGGTGATCGAGGCATAGACCAGATAGCCGCCCGAGGTGTGCAGCACGCCCTTCGGCTTGCCGGTCGAGCCCGAGGTGTAGAGGATGAACAGCGGGTCCTCGGCGTTCATCTCCTCGCAGGGGCATTCCGCCGGCACCTTGGCCGCGGCCTCGTGGTACCAGATGTCGCGCCCGGCCACCCAGCCGATCTTGCCGCCGGTGTGGCGCACGACCAGCACCTTGGCGACGTTCGGGCACTGCCGGAGCGCCTCGTCGGTGTTCGCCTTGAGCGGAATCGGCCGCCCGCCGCGCAGGCCCTCGTCGGAGGTGATGACGAAGCGCGAATCGCAGTCGAGGATGCGGCCGGCCAGCGAATCGGGCGAGAAGCCGCCGAACACCACCGAATGGACGGCGCCGATGCGCGCGCAGGCCAGCATCGCCACCGCCGTCTCCGGGATCATCGGCAGGTAGATGGTCACCCGGTCGCCCTTCCTGACGCCGTTGGCCTTGAGCACGTTGGCGAAGCGGCTGACCTCGGCGTGCAGCTCGCGATAGGTGATCTTGCGGTCGATCTTGGGGTCGTCGCCCTCCCAGACGATGGCGACCTGGTCGGCGCGCTTGGGCAGGTGGCGGTCGACGCAGTTGTAGCAGACGTTCAGCGTGCCGTCCTGGAACCAGCGGACGTGCAGGTTGTTCTTGTCGTAGGAGACGTCCTTGACCTTGCCGTAGGGCTTGATCCAGTCGATGCGCTTGCCCTGCTCGCGCCAGAAGCCGACCGGGTCGTCGATCGACTGCTTGTACATGGCCTGGTACTTGGCCTCGTCGATCCAGGCCCGCTTGGCCCACTCCGCCGCGACCGGAAAGACCTTCGTCTCGGACATGCTGAACGGCGCCTCCTCCCCGCGCGCTTTGTTCGACCCGGCCACGAACCTGCGGCCCGGCCGGTAAGTGGGCCGCATTATTCACGGATCGGCCGCGACCGACAAGCCGCCGGGGCGATGGCGGGCTTTCGCATCGCGCCGCCTTCGGGCAGGATCGGCGGCCACGCCAACGACGAGGCCCGTTCATGCTCTTGCAGCTCTGTACCTGGCAGGAAGTCGAAGCGCGGCTCAAGGATTCGGCCGGCATCATCGTGCCCATCGGCTCGACCGAGCAGCATGGCCCCAACGGCTTGATCGGCACCGACGCGATCTGCGCCGAGGCGATCGCCAAGGCGATCGGCGAGGCGACCGACGCGCTGGTCGCCCCGACGCTGGCGATCGGCATGGCGCAGCACCACATGGCCTTCGCCGGCTCGATGACGCTCCGGCCCTCGACCCTGATCGCGGTGGTGCGCGACTGCGTGCAGTCGCTCGCCCGCCACGGCTTCCGCCGCTTCTTCTTCGTCAACGGCCATGGCGGCAACATCGCCAGCGTCACCGCCGCGTTCTCGGAAATCTATGCCGAGGCCAGCCTGGGCGTTCAGGGCAACGCGCCGACCGTGCGCTGCCGGCTGAAGAACTGGTGGATGACCGAAAGCTGCAAGCGCCTGTCGCAGGAGCTCTTCCCCGGCGTCGAGGGCAGCCACGCCACCCCCTCCGAGGTCTCGGTGACGCAGTACCTCCACCCCGACGCCATCAAGCGCGCCGAGCTCGCGCCGGCGGTGGCGCCGAACGGCGAGTTCGCCGACGCGGCCGACTACCGGCGCCGCTTCCCCGACGGGCGCATCGGCTCCAACCCCGGCCTCGCCAGCCCGCAAGCGGGCGAGCGCATCCTCAAGGCCGTGGTTGCCGAGATCGCCGACGAATACCGCGCCTTCGCCGGCGCAGCATGAATGCCACGAAAAAACCTTGTCGATTTCATTTTTTCGTAACGGCGATCGGCGACACTCGTTTCCCGAGGGGGAGCGTATGGGAGAACGCCGATGGACGACATGGGCGATGACGCTCGCACCGATTACGGTTCGGAACCCCCGCTCGCCGAGCTGCTCGGCGATCCCCTTGTCCGCCTCCTGATGGAACGCGACGGCGTCGAGCCCGGCTCGCTCGCCGCGCTGCTTGACCGCCAGGGCCGGGCCTTGCGCGCCCGGACCACCTCCGAAGCCGCCTGAGCCAGCCTTATTGTGCGGCGCAGCACGCCGCGGCCTGGCGCTGCGGCATCGGCGATCCGGCGATTTCGCGGATCAGCTTGGCGGCGACCGCCTGGGCGAAGTCCTGGAAATCCTTGGCGGTGATCAGGAAGGCGCCGCTGCCGCCGATCACGTTGTCGAGAAAGAACTGGTCGACCGGGATGCGCGGCGGCTGGACCACGCTCGGCACCGGGTTGGGCCGGTCGTTGAGGATCGCCAGCCCGTTGATGGTGATGCCCTTGGCCAGCGCCGCGTCGCGCGCCGCCGCCGCCGGCCGGCCGGAATTGTTGATGCCGTCGCCGGAGACGTCGATCACCTTGCGCGTGCCCTCGTAGCCGTTGTCCTCGAACAGCGGCACCGAGAAGTCGATCGCGCCGCTGATCGAGGTCCAGCCGGAAAAGGCCCGCTCCTGCGTCAGCAGGGCCTGGCCGAAGGCGGCGGCCGAGGCGGCATCGTCGATCAGCGTCCAGCCCACCTTGACCGCCTGGAACTCGGCACCGGCCCATTCGACCAGCGTCACCGCGATGCGCTGGTGCGGGTTGGCGCGGATCGCGTCGAGCACGCGCTTGTCGCGGAAGGCATCGGCATAGCCGCGTTGCTGCAGGTCGTACTCGAAGGCGTCGATCGAGCGCGACACGTCGACGGCGAGCACGATCTCGACATCGACCGGCAGCGCCGCCGCCGGCCAAGTCAGCAGCAGGGCGAGCGCGATCGGGGCAAGCCACAGGCAGGGGCGCGAACGCGGCGCCATGGCGGCGGCTCCATCCAACGGCTTGCCGATCTTGCGTCCGCGCGGCGGGGCGTTCAATCGCAATCGGCGATGTGGATTTCGTCGCCGCTCAGCGCCAGCGGCACCGGCTCGAGCGAGCGGCCGGGGCAGGGGCCGCGCACGCAATAGCCGTCGTCGATGCGGAAATGCGCGCCGTGGTTCGAGCACAGGATGAAGCGCCGCCCGAGGTCGAGGAAGACGTCCGGGCGCCAGTCGAGCGGGCTGCGCGCATGCGGGCACTCGTTGACGTAGCCGCGCAACCGCCCGCCCGCGCGCACCACGAACATCTCGAAGCGGGCGTTGCCGCCGCCGAAACCGAAGCCGCGGCTGCCCGGATCGTCGAGCTCGTCGAGGCGGCAGAGAAGCATGCCCGGCGGCGGCGCGCCCGGCCCGGCGCATCCGCTCACCGCGCGTCGCCGCCGCGCGCGCACACCGCCCCCC
>CAYTWJ010000286.1:0-4501 GCA_964442055.1 uncultured Rhodospirillaceae bacterium
GGTCTGTCCCGGCAGTAGATCGATCACCGGGTTCGGCGTCCGTCGATCGAACTCGGTGCTGTTCGCCCGCTCGAGTCCTGCCTTCTGCCGCGCGAACTCGATCGTGGCGCACTGCAGCCCCAGACAGATGACGAAGAAGGGGATCCGGCTCTCGCGCGCGTACCGCACCGCCTGGATCATCCCCTCGATGCCCCGCTCCCCGAACCCACCCGGGACCAGGAGCCCGCCCACATCCTTCAGGTGCGCCTCGGCGCCGTCTCGCTCCACATCCTCCGACTCGATCCAGCGCAACAGGACGCGAACCTCGTTGGCCGCGCCGGCGTGGACCATCGCCTCGACGATGCTCTTGTAGGCGTCCTGCAGGTGCGTGTACTTGCCGCAGATGCCGATCGTCACCCTTTGCGGAGACTCCCGGATCACGCGGACCAGGCTCTCCCAGGGCCTGAGATCGATCGGGCGCGCCGGCTTGAGCCCCAGCTGCTCGAGGATCAAGCGGTCGAGCCCTCCGCGGTGGAACATGAGCGGGACCTCGTAGATCGAGGCCACGTCGGGGGCCTCGATGACCGCCTTTGGAGGGATGTTGCAGAACAGAGCGATCTTCTCGCGCGCCTCCGCACCGATCGGGACCTCGGTGCGGCAGAGGAGAATGTCGGGCTGGATTCCGATCTCGCGCAGCTCGCGGACGCTGTGTTGCGTCGGCTTGGTCTTCATCTCGTGCGCCGCCTTGATGTACGGGACGAGAGTTAGGTGGATCGAGAGGGTTCGTTCCCGCGAGAGATCGAGGCGCAGCTGCCGGATCGACTCGAGAAAGGGAAGTCCCTCGATGTCGCCCACCGTTCCGCCGATCTCGATGATGCTCACATCGGCGCCGAGCCGCTTCGCGGGATCGACCATCGCCTTCTTGATCTCATCCGTGACATGCGGGATCACCTGGACCGTCTTGCCCAGGTAGTCGCCCCTTCGCTCGCGCGAGAGAATCCGGTCGTAGATCTGCCCCGCGGTGACGCAGTTCTCCTTGCCGAGCGACTCGCCCGTGAAGCGCTCGTAGTGGCCCAGGTCGAGGTCGGTTTCCGCGCCGTCGTCGGTGACGTAGACCTCGCCGTGCTGGTAGGGGCTCATCGTCCCCGGATCGACGTTGATGTAGGGGTCGAGCTTGCGCAGCCGCACGCGGAAGCCGCGCGCCTGCAGGAGCGCGCCGAGCGCCGCCGATGCCAGACCTTTGCCGAGGGAGGAGACCACGCCGCCGGTGATGAAAATGAACCGCGCCATGGAACTCCCTTATAACCGAAATGCGCGGGCGAAAGAAGCGCGCCCCGACACGCGCGGGCGCGCCGCCTCTCGGGCCGCCGCCGGGCGGGCGCTTATTTCGAGACCGGGACTTGCGGCGCCGCCGGCTCGGCCGGCGCGGCCGGAGCCGGGGCCGCCGGCTGGTCGAGAATCGAGCGTTGCTGGCGGTGGCCGCCGGCAAGAACCGCCAGCACCAGGCTGGTGGCGATGAACATCGCCGCCAGCACGGCCGTGGTCCGGGTAAGGAAATTGGCCGCGCCGCGCCCGGTCATCAGCCCGCCGCCCCCGCCGCCGATGCCCAGCGCGCCGCCCTCGGAACGCTGCAGCAGCACCACCACGATCAGCGCGAGGGCAAGCAACAGATGAATGACGAGAACCAGAGCTTCCATGGCGTGTTCCTGCGGCGGCGCCGGGCCCTGCCCGGGCGAAATCGGCCTGGCCGTTCCTGAAATGGTCGGGACCGCGAGCTTTTACAACAGCCGGCGCCTTCCAACAACCCGTTCGGCACCGGACATAATCAGGCCTTGGCGATGACGATCGGCCAGAAATCGGCGGCGGTCAGGCTGGCGCCCCCAACCAGCGCGCCGTCGACATTGGCCACCGCCATCAATTCTGCGGCGTTGGTCGGCTTGACCGAGCCGCCATAGAGGATGCGCACCAGGCCGCCGTCGGCCACCCGCCGGGCCAGCTCGGCGCGGATTTCGCCGTGGATGGTCGCCACGTCGGCCGGCGTCGGCGTCCGCCCGGTGCCGATCGCCCAGACCGGCTCGTAGGCGACCACGGTGTTGCCGGCCGTCGCCCCGGCCGGCAGCGACCCGGCGACCTGGCGGCGGACCACCTCGACCGCCCGCCCGGCATCGCGCTCGGCCAGGGTTTCGCCGACGCAGACGATGGCCACCAGCCCGGCCCGGTGCGCGGCCGCGGCCTTGGCCTGGACCAGGGCGTCGTCCTCGCCGTGATCGGCGCGCCGCTCGGAATGGCCGACGATGACGTAGCGGGCGCCGGCGTCCCGCAGCATTTCCGCGCTGACATCGCCGGTATGCGCGCCCTTTTCCGCGCTATGGCAGTCCTGCCCGCCCAACGCGATGCGACGGCCGCCCTTGGCCTTGGCCACGGCGGCGGCCAGGACCGTCAGCAGGGTTGCCGGCGGGCAGATCACGACTTCGGGGCGCAGCCGCGGCGGCTTCGCCGTCAGACGCAGCAGCCGGTTGAACTCGGCGAGCGCCGGCCGGCGCAGGCCGTTCATCTTCCAATTGCCGGCGACCAGGGGTCGAGGGGCGGCAGGCATGACTTCTCCCGATTTTTGTCCCGATGGACCGGCCGCACGGCCAGCCAAACCGTCCCGTTGTTGCGGCAGCGCAACACGGCTTCTATGATGCCCTCACCCTCGCCGGGTTGATGTTCGAATTCAAGAGTTTGAATCGCCATGCTTGATCGTTTGCGCAAGGGCGCGGGCTCGTGGATCGCCCGCGGCCTGATGTTCCTGCTGGTCATCAGTTTCGCCGCCTGGGGCATCGGCGACTATCTTACGGTGCGCACCGACACGACGGTGGCGACGGTCGGCGACGTCAAGATCAGCGCCGATGCCTTCTCGCGCGAGTTCCGCCGCGAACTCCAGGTCCTGCAGCAGCGTTTCGGCGCAAGCCTCGACGCCGAGCAGGCGCGCCGCCTCGGCCTGCCCGATGCGGCGCTCGGCCAGATGGTCGACCGCGCGCTGTTCGACCTGGCGGCGGCGGGCCTCGGCCTGCGCGTGCCCGATTCGGTGGTGCGCGAGGCGATCACCCGCAACCCGGCTTTTCACGACAGCTTCGGCAAATTCGACCGCCAGCGCTTCCAGTACGTGCTCGCCAACGAAGGCCTGAGCGAGGCCGGCTTCGTCGCCGCGACGCGGCGTGACCTGGTGCGCGAGCAGCTCGCCGCCAGCCTGACGGCGGGGGCGACGGCCGCTCCGGGGGCGGTCGCCGACGCGCTCTATCGCTACCGCCAGGAGCGCCGCGCGGCCGAATACTTCGTCGTCGCCAGCGCCTCCATTGCCGGCTTCGGCGCGCCCACCGAGGCCGAGCTCGAGGCCTTCCACAAGGACAACGCGGGCCGCTTCTCGAGCCCCGAGCTGCGCACCGTCGCGTGGCTGGTGATGAGGCCCGAGGATCTGCTGGCCGAGATGGCCGTGAGCGACGACGAGATCAAGGACGAGTACGAGGCGCGCCGCGGTCAGTACTCGACCCCCGAGCGGCGCGAGGTCGAGCAGGCGGTCTATCCGACCGAGGCCGCCGCCCGCGCGGCCTTCGACATGCTGAAGGACGGCGCCGATTTCGCCGCCGTGGCCGAGAAGACGCGGAAGCTCAAGCCCGCCGATCTCAAGCTCGGCAAGGTGACGCGCGAGCAGCTTCCCGCCGCCATCGCCGTCCCGGTCTTCGCCCTGCCGGTCGGCCAGGTGAGCGAACCGCTGCAGAGCCCGCTCGGCTGGCACCTGGCGCGGGTCGTCGCCATCGAGCCGGCCACGACCCGCACGCTTGCCGAGGCGAAGGACGAGCTCAAGCGCCAGATCGGGCTGCGCAAGGCCGCCGACGCGCTCATCAAGGTGCGCGACCAGCTCGACGACCGGCTGGCCGGCGGCGCCAGCCTCGACGAGGCGGCGCAGGCGCTCAACTTCAAGGTGCAGAGGGCGACGCTCGACGCGCGCGGCGCCGGCACCGACGGCAAGCCGGTTCCCGACCTGCCGCCCCTGCCCCAGTTCCTGTCACTGGTCTTCGAGGCGCCGGAAGGCGGCGATCCCGAAATCGGCGATGGCACCGACGGGGCCTATGTCGCGCTGCGGGTCGAGAAGATCGCGCCGTCCGCCCTGCGCCCGCTGGCCGAGGTGCGCGACGAGGTGATCGCCGGCTGGCAGGCCGAGCAGCGGCGCATGGCGGCCGAGCGCAAGGCGGGCGAGCTCGCCGAGGCGCTCAAGGGCGGCGGCGACATCCAGCGGCTGGCGCAAGACGCTGGCGGCGCGGTCGAGGCGTCGCCGCTGCTCACTCGCGGCGGCCTCGGCGGCGAGAGCAAGCTGTCACCGCCGGTGCTGGCGCGCCTTTTCCAGGCCGCCAAGGGCGAGGTCGTGACCGGCCCGGCCGCCGCCGGTGACGGCTTCGTCGTCGCGCGCTTGGCCCGCATCGAAGGGGCCGATCCGGCTGCGGACGCGGCGCAGGTCGAACGCATTCGCCGCGGCCTTGCC
>CAYTWJ010000287.1:0-4488 GCA_964442055.1 uncultured Rhodospirillaceae bacterium
GAAGACGAGCTCTTCGGTGATTCCGTCGGCGAGATAGCGCTGGTCTTCGTTGCCCTCGGCGGCTTCGATCGGCAGCACGGCGAGCGAGGAAGGGCGCCGGCTCCGGCGCGGCGCCGACTGGGTCGGGGCGATCTGGTAGACGTGGCGGCCGACCTCGCCGCGCAGGCGATAGACCCGCACCGGCTCGGCGATGTTGCGGAAGCGGCGCTCGCCGCGGTCGTCGAAGGCGAAAGGGGAATTGCGGCGGATCTGCTCGAACAGCGCGGCGCTGATGTCGATCGCGTCCGGGTCGGCCGCCTGCTGGATGCGGGCGGAGAGATTTACCCCGTCGCCGATCAGGTCGTCGCCCTCGACCAGAACGTCGGCAAGGTGCAGCCCGAAGCGCATGCGAAGCGGGCTGTCGGCGCCCTGTCCGGCCAGCGCCAGCGCCGTGCGCACCGCGGCGGCGCAGCGCAGCGCGTTTATCGGGCTTGCGAATTCGACGAGCACCGCGTCGCCCATCGCCTTGAACAGGCGGCCTTCGTACCGGGCGATCTCTGCGTCGATCAGGCCGCGGCAGTCGGAAAGTCGCCGGGCGGTGCCCTCCTCATCGGCTTCCATGAGGCTGGAAAAGCCGACTATGTCGGCAACCATTATCGCCGCCATGCGCCGCTTCATTGATTGAACCTCCTCGAACGCAATTCTAGCACAGGTTCCGCGCAACTTCTCGATCCGAGGGCAAAGCGGCAATGTCGGGGGGCGTACGCGCCGCTGGCATATTGTTGGATGGTTCAAGCACATCGCGCGACCGCCGCGGACAGATCGCAGCTTGTGAAGACGGGAGGCAAAACGGCTTCGGGCGACCCGTCGGGTCCCGATCTGAGTCCAGTTGCAGGGGATCGCGAACGCATCGCCCGGCAGGGCGATCCGCTCACCCCTCGCGGCGGAACTTGTTGGCGGGGAAGACGCCGAGGATCTTGAACTTGGCGGAGAAGTACTTGAGCTCGTCGAAGGCGCGGTCGACGGCGCGGTCGGCCGGGTGGCCCTCGATCTCGGCGTAGAACTGCGCCACCGCGAAGCTGGCGTCGGTGATGTAGCTTTCGAGCTTGGTGATGTTGATGCCGTTGGTGGCGAAGCCGCCGAGCGCCTTGTAGAGCGCCGCCGGCACGCTGCGCACCTGGAAGATGAAGCTGGTGATGGTCGGCCCCGCCTTCGGATCGGGGTCGGCGCGGTGGCGCGCCATCACCACGAAGCGCGTGGTGTTGCCCATCACGTCCTCGATGTGGCTGCGCAGCGTCTCCAGCCCGTAGATCTCGCCGGCCAGCGACGAGGCGATCGCCGCCTCCTCGGGGTCGCCACGCTCGGCCACCTCGCGCGCGGCGCCGGCGGTATCGGCGCGCACGATGGCCTCGAGCCCGAGGTCGCGCAGCGTCTTGCGGCACTGGGCCAGCGCCTGGACATGGCTGTAGACGCGCTTCAGCTTTTCGAGCCGGGCGCCCTTCGGCGCCAGCAGCTGGTGGCGCACGCGCAGGAAGTGCTCGCCGATGATGTAGAGCCCGGAATCGGGCAGCAGGTGGTGGATGTCGGCGACGCGGCCGGCGAGCGAGTTCTCGATCGGGATCATGCCGATCGCCGCGGTCCCGTCGGTCACGGCGGCGAACGCATCCTCGAAGGTCGCACAGGGCAGCGCGACGAAATCGGGATAGGCGTCGCGGCAAGCAAGGTGCGAATAGGCGCCCGGCAGGCCCTGGAAGGCGATCGTCTTGGCGGGATCGGCAGCGGTCATGAGGCAAGCACCAGCGCCGGCGGCCCGCTCAGGACCGCCGGGCGAGAAGGCGGCGGATTCGGTCGAGGTCGGCGGGAGTATCGACACCGAGCGGAACGGTGTCAACGAGCGCCACGTCGATGCGCATGCCGGCCTCGAGCGCGCGCAGCTGCTCGAGCTTCTCGCGCTTCTCCAGCGGCGAGGGGGCCAAGCGCACGAAGCGGGCGAGCGCCGCCCGGCGATAGGCGTAGATGCCGATATGGTGCCAGAGCGGCCCCTCGCCCGAGGGCACCGGCCGGCGGCTGAAATAGAGCGCCCGCCCGCAATCGGCGCCCGGCACGAGCGAGACCACCGCCTTGACCACGTTGGGGTCGGCGGCCTCGTCGGCGTCGCGGACCGGCGCCGCCAGGGTGGCGATGTCGACCGCGGGGTCGGCGAGCGGCGCCAGCACGGCGCGCACCGCCGCCGGGTCGATCGCCGGCAAATCGCCCTGCAGATTGACCACCGCGTCGTGGCGCGCCTCGGGGTCGATGCGCTCGACCGCCTCGAAGACGCGGTCCGAGCCCGAGGGATGGGCCGGGTCGGTCAGCACCGCGACGCCGCCCGCCGCCCGCACCGCGCTGGCGATCGCCTCGTCGGCGGCGGCGACGACGACCGGCCCCAGGCCGGCGGCCAGCGCGCGCCGCCAAACATGGACGATCATCGGCTCGCCGAGGATGTCGGCAAGGGGCTTCTCCGGCAGGCGCATGGCGGCGAGCCGCGCCGGGATGACGACGATCGGGTTGGCGGGCGGCGACAGCGGGGCACCTCGGATTGCGGCATTTCGCCGCAGAGCGGCGCGCGAGCGACTTTATACGAGTTGCACGGCGCCGGCGGAAGCCGCTAATCTCCCGCCGCCTTTGCCCTTTCCGGCTTGCGCCCGCGGCGATTGCCGGCCGCGGCGGAACCACCCAGGGATGCCGCCATGGACAGCTTTGAAATCAACAAGGTCATCGGCGCGGTGCTGTTCTGCGTGCTGCTGATCGCGGCGATCAACATCGTCGGCGACGCGCTGGTTCATCCGCGCCAGCTTGCCGAGCCCGCCTACAAGGTGGCGGGCGTCGAGGAGGAGGCAAAGCCCGCACCCGGCATCCCGGCCAAGGCGCCGGAGCCGGCCGAGCCGCTGCCCGTGCTGCTGGCCAAGGCCTCGGCCGAGGCGGGCGAGAAGGCGGCCAAGAAGTGCGCCGCCTGCCACACCTTCGAGAAGGGCGGCCCCAGCCGCGTCGGCCCCAACCTCTATGGCGTGGTCGGCGGCAAGACCGCCCATGCCGCGGGCTTCGCCTATTCGAGCGGCCTGCAGGGCAAGGGCGGCACCTGGGGCTTCGCCGAGCTCGACGCCTTCCTGACCAGCCCGAAGGACTATATCAGCGGCACCAAGATGGCCTTCGCCGGCGTGAAAAGCGCCAAGGAGCGGGCCGACATCCTGGCCTATCTGCGCACGCTCGCCGACAGCCCCGTGCCGCTGCCGAGCCAGTAAGCGCCGGCGCCGCGCCGCCATGGCCGGCGTCTGCCCCGAGGAATTCGTCGCCTTCGCCGGGCGGCTGGCCGATGCGGCGGGGGCCGCCATCCGGCCCCACTTCCGCACGGCGTTCACCGTCGACACCAAGGGCGACACCTCGCCGGTCACCGTCGCCGACCGCGCCGCCGAAGCGGCGATGCGGGCGATGATCGAGGCGAGCTATCCCGACCACGGCATCTACGGCGAGGAGTTCGGCATCGTCCGCGGCGATGCCGAGCATCTCTGGATCCTCGACCCGATCGACGGCACCAAGTCCTTCGTCGCCGGGCTGCCGGTCTTCGGCACCCTGATCGCCCTCGGCCGCCGGGGCGAGGCCCTGCTCGGCGTCATCGACCAGCCGGTGCTGGGCGAACGCTGGATCGGCGCCCGCGGCCGCCCGACGACGCTGAACGGGCGGAATCTGCGCACCCGCCCCTGCGCCGCCTTGGCCGAGGCGGTGGTCTACTCGACCTCGGTCGACCTGTTCACGCCGGCGCAGGAAGCCGCCTTCGCCCGGCTGCGGCGGGCAGTGCGCGTGCATCGCCTGGCCGGCGACTGCTACGCCTACGGCCTGGTCGCCGGCGGCTGGGCCGACCTGGTGGTCGAGAGCCAGGTCAAGCCCTACGACTTCGCCGCCCTGATCCCGGTGCTGGAAGGCGCCGGCGGCCGCATCACCGACTGGGCGGGCGCCCCGCTCGCGCTCGACCGTCCCGCGCCGCTGGTCGCCGTTTCCAGATTCTCGTAGCGGATCTCGGCGTTGGCGATCGATGCGCCGTCCTGTGATGTGACCCTCCCTGAGATCAGGCCCTGCGTGGTCTGCGCGCTGAGGCCGGCGGCGCTGAGGACCGCTCCCAGCACGACCCGCGCCCATGGACGGTTCATGTATGGACCTCCTGGAGTAAGGAACGGATTCCCGACCGGAATCCCTTTGCCGGGCGGCTCTGCCTCCGTATCGTCCGGCACTCGACCAGTGTACTCAATATAATGAAGGTACTGGGCGGAGAGTGCAACGAAGCGGAGAAACGTGTCACATAAAGGTGGTGGACGGAATGATTCGACTGCTGTTCCCTGCGTTCGTTCTGGCCGCGCCCCTGGCCGGGCAATCGATCATCTTTCAGGATTTCATCTTCGCTTGCTTCACCGGCAGTCCCAGGATCTCCGTTCCCCCGGTTCCCACGGCGACCGTGGGTGTTCCCTACCGGCTCCA
>CAYTWJ010000288.1:0-4439 GCA_964442055.1 uncultured Rhodospirillaceae bacterium
CCTACCTCAAGGACAGCGGGCGCCCCGCCATGCACGTCGCCGAGCAGGTTGACGGCCGAGGCCATCGCGTTGTTGATGCCGACGCCGCAGGTCATCGCCATGCGCGCGACCGCGATCGACGGCGCCTGCGGGCCGTGGTCGACCGCGGCGACCAGCGCCGCCTCGAGCAGCGCGGCGGCGCCACGGTCGGGCAGCTCGCCGCGGGTCAGCAGCCAGACCATCTCGGCGAAGCCGATATTGCCGATCAGCTCCTCGATCGCGTAGCCGCGGAAGCGGATCATGCCCGGCCGCATCTCGATGATGGCGGTGGACCACCAGTCCTCGGGCGTGGTCGGCGCCTGGTCGGTCATACCGCGCCCCCCTCCCTGAGCGCCGCGATCTCGTCGCGGCCGTAGCCGAGCTCGGCCAGCAGCGCCTCGGTGTCGGCACCGAGCGCCGGCGGCGGCGTGCGCGGCCCCGGATCGCCGCTGGCGAGGCGGAACCCCGCGCGCACGACGGCAACGTCGCGCCCGTCGCCGGCGGCGCCGGCGAAGCGGCGGACCAGGCCGCGCTCGGCGACCTGCGGGTGTTCGAGGATCTCGGGCACCGACAGCACCTCGCCGGCCGGGACGCCGTGGCGGTTGAGGAGCGCGGCCCAGGCGGCGGCGGGCCGCGCGGCGAGCGCGTCCTCGAGCTCGCGCTTCAGCTCGTAGCGGTGGGCCTTGCGGCCCTCGCGATCGGCGTAGCGCGGATCGGCGGCGAGCACGGGCCGTCCGACCAGGCGGCACAGCGTCTCGAACTGCTCCTGCTTGTTGGCGGCGATGTTGAGCAGGCCGTCGCCGGTCGCGAAGGTTCCCGACGGGCTGGCGGTGACGTTCTCGTTGCCCATCGGCTGCGGGCGCGCCCCGGCGACCAGCCAGTTGGACACCGCCCAGCCCATTGCCACCAGCGTCGATTCGAGCATCGACACGTCGATGAATTCGCCCTCGCCGCTGCGCTGGCGGCGATAGAGCGCGGCGGCGATGGCGAAGGCGGCGGTGATGCCGCCCATGGTGTCGGCCACCGGATAGCCGACGCGCAGCGGCGCGCTCGCCGCGTCGCCGGTGACGCTCATCACCCCGGCCAGCCCCTGGATGATCTGGTCGTAGGCGGGGTTGTCGCGCAGCGGGCCGCCGGCGCCGAAGCCGGAGATCGCGCAATAGACGATGTCGGGGCGGACCGCTTTCAGCTCGTCGTAGCCGAGGCCGAGGCGCTCCATCACCCCGGGCCGGAAATTCTCGACCACCACGTCGGCGCCGGCGGCGAGGCGGCGGAAGACCTCCTTGCCGGCGGCGCTCTTGAGGTTGACCGTGATCGACTTCTTGCCGGCGTTCTGGGCCAGGAACGAGACCCCCATCAGGCGGCGGTTGAGCTCGGGATCGGCTCCGAGCTGGCGCGCGAGGTCGCCCGAGCCCGGCGGCTCCACCTTGATCACCTCGGCGCCGAGCTGGGCGAGCTGGTAACAGGCGAAGGGGCCGGCCAGCACGTTGGTCAGGTCGAGAACGCGGACGCCTTCGAGCAGTCGCATCGGCCACCGCCTGTTGTTCTGTCTGGCAGAACACAATTTCTTTCATTAGAATAACTGGAGAAGGCCGCCGGTCAAGGCGAATCGCCGGCGGGCCGAGGAGGAGCGGGCATGGCGGCGGAGGGTGTCAAGGCGGTCGAGCGCGCGCTGTCCATCCTGCGCGCCTTCGGCGAGGGCGACGAGGCGCTGGCGCTGGCCGAGCTGGCGCGCCGCACCGGCCTTTACAAGAGCACGATCCTGCGCCTCGCCGCGTCGCTGGCGCGCCAGCGTTTCCTGGCGCGGGGCGACGACGGTCTCTACCGCCTCGGCCCCGAGCTCTGGCGCCTGGGCGCGCTCTACCGCCGCCGTCTCGACCTCGGCGGCATCGTCCGGCCCGAACTGCGCCGGCTCGTCGAGGCGACCGGCGAGACCGCGTCGTTCTACGTGCGCGACGGCGACGAGCGCCTTTGCCTCTATCGCGAGAACTCGCCGCGCGCGGTGCGCCATCATCTCGAGGAAGGGGCCCGGCTGCCGCTCGACCGCGGCGCGGCCGGGCGGGTGCTGCTGGCCTATTCGGGCGCGCGGGGCGCGGCCTTCGACGGCATCCGCAAGGCGGGCGGGTACGTCTCGCTCGGCGAGCGCGATCCCGACATCGGCGCCGCGGCGGTGCCGGTCTTCGATGCGGCGGGCGGGCTCGCCGGGGCGCTGGCCGTTTCCGGGCTGCTCAGCCGGTTCGACGAGCGGGCGCGCGCGGCGGCTTTGGCCGCGCTGCATCGGGCGGCCGACGCGCTCGCCGCGCTGATCCCAGCGCGGGAGGACGCGCCGGCCGGGCCGTCGCGCCGGCCGGTCAGGCGGCGCGGATGTTGACGGCGGAAACGCGGCCCTTGCGGTCGCGCTCGATGTCGTAGCTGATCTTCTGCCCTTCGTTCGGGTTGCCGATGCCGGCGCGCTCGACCGCGCTGATGTGCAGGAACACGTCGGGCCCGCCGGCCTCGGGAACGATGAACCCGAAGCCCTTCTGGGCGTTGAACCACTTCACGGTACCGATGGCCATTTGGTCTCTCCTTGGTTGATGGGTATGGGCCGGGGTCAGGCGGCGCGGCGGCGCCCGTCGCGGAAGCGCCGCCGCTGCCGCGGCGCCGGGCGGGCGTCCTCGCGGGCCTTCTCGCGGGCCTGCGGCGCGGCGGCGGCGACGCGGGCGTGCGGATCGCCGCCGGCGACGCTGAGCGGGCGCCGGGTCAGGCGCTCGATGTCGCGCAGATAGCCGCGCTCGGACGGGTCGCAGAACGACAGCGCGATGCCGGCCGCGCCGGCGCGCGCGGTGCGGCCGATGCGGTGGACGTAGCTTTCCGGCACGTTGGGCAGCTCGAAGTTGATGACGTGGCTGACCTCGGCCACGTCGATGCCGCGGGCGGCGATGTCGGTGGCGACCAGCACGCGCAGCCGGCCGGCGCGGAAGCCCTCGAGGGCGCGCTGGCGGGCGGACTGCGACTTGTTGCCGTGCAGCGCGTCGGCGGCGACGCCGCTCTTGGCGAGCTGCTCGGCGACGCGGTTGGCGCCGTGCTTGGTGCGGGTGAAGACGATGACGCGGCTGAGCGCCGGGTCGCCGAGCAGCTCGGCGAGCAGCGCCCGCTTGGCCGCGGTCGGGACGAAGAACACCCGCTGGTCGATGCGATCGACGGTGATCGCCTGCGGCGTCACCTCGATGCGCGCCGGCTCGCGCAGCATCTCGCCGGCCAGCCGCGCCACGTCGGCCGGCATGGTGGCCGAGAAGAGCAGCGACTGGCGTTGCCTGGGCAGCGCGGCGACGATGCGGCGCACGTCGCGGATGAAGCCCATGTCGAGCATGCGGTCGGCCTCGTCGAG
Organism: uncultured Rhodospirillaceae bacterium; assembly: GCA_964442055.1. Lineage (GTDB taxonomy): Bacteria > Pseudomonadota > Alphaproteobacteria > Ferrovibrionales > Ferrovibrionaceae > CAYTWJ01. The sequence goes on from CAYTWJ010000288.1 coordinate 3,389, forward strand.
CACGAGGTGCGTCACGCGGTCGAGCCGCAGATGGCGCTGCTCGAGCAGGTCGAGCAGCCGCCCCGGCGTGGCGATCAAGAGCTCGACGCCGCGCGCCAGCGCCGCCACCTGCGGCTGCTGGCCGACGCCGCCGAAGATCACCGCCTGGCGCAGCGGCAGGTGGCGCCCGTAGGCGCGGCAATCGCTGCCGATCTGCAGGGCGAGCTCGCGGGTCGGCGCCAGGATCAGCGCGCGCGGCGCGCGCGCCTCGGCGCGGCCCGGCTGCTCGCCCAGGCGCTGCAGGATGGGCAGCGCGAAGGCGGCGGTCTTGCCGGTGCCGGTCTGGGCGATGCCGAACAGGTCCTTGCCGGCGAGCAGCGCCGGGATCGCCTGCGCCTGGATCGGCGTCGGCTGCTGGTAGTCGAGGCCTTCAAGGGCGCGGGTCAGCGCCTCGCCGAGGCCGAGGTCCGAAAACGAGGGAACAGGATTCACGTCTTAACCTTTCGCGCGGGCGGACGCGGCCAAAGAGATGGCCCGCACGCTGCCGCGTGTTGTCGCCTCCCACGCGCAACTGGGTCAGACGAGTTTCGGGGATTGTCTCGGGATGAGGCGCCGCCCTCGGCTGAGGGGAAACGGCGCGCCGCGCGATCGCGAGAGAACCGATGCTGGCGAGTACATGGCCCGTCCGGCGCCGGATGTCAAGGCATTCCCGCGCCGCGGATTGGCGCGGCCGATGCTAGAATGGCACGCCGTCCCGGCCCGCGCGGAGCCCCGCCATGCCTGCCGACATCACCTGGCTCGACCTCGTCGCCTTCGCCTGGTTCGTCGGCGTCTGGGCCGGCTACAACCTGGTCATGGACCATCTGGTCGGGCGCGGCGCCGGGCTGAACCGCCACCTGCAGCTGGTGCGGCTCGCCTGGATGCGGCAGATGGCCCGGCGCGAGCAGCGCATCACCGACGCGGCGCTGGTCGGCAACGCGATGCAGAGCGTGTCCTTCTTCGCCTCGACGACGATGCTGGTGCTGGCCGGGCTGATCGGCATGCTCGCCGCCGTCGACCAGGCGCACGCCGT
>CAYTWJ010000289.1:0-1850 GCA_964442055.1 uncultured Rhodospirillaceae bacterium
TTGCCCGGGAGCTGCTCCTTGATCGCGCCGGCGAGATCGGGGCGGTAGCTGAGATTGTCCCATGGGCCCTGGATGATCACCGGCACCATCACCCCGGCCAGCCCCTCGCGCCCGCGCTGCCCCTCGATCGTGGCGACGGCCTTGGGCTCGAGCCGGTAATCGACGGTGCGCCTGGGCAGATCGACGGTGCCCGCGCCGGTCACGCGCAGCAGCGGCGACATCATCTGCAGGTCGCTGTTCTTGAGGATGCCGTTGGTGATGGTGTAGGTGCCGCCCAGTTCGGTGAAATCGGTCTGCTGCGGCGCCTTGGCGCCGGGATCGAGGAAGGCGCCCTGCACGTTGCGCACCATTGCGGCGATGTTGAGGCCCTTGATCGCCCCGTCGGTGAAACGCACCGAGCCCTTGCCTTGCAGCGCGCCGACGAGCTCCCTCTGGCTGCGGCCGCGGCCGTTGACGGCGATGTCGGCCGCCGCCGTTCCGCTCAGGCGCTCGAAATCGGCAGCGTCCCTGAGCAGCGGCTCGGCCTGGACGCCGGCCAGTTTCAGCGCATAGTCGATCGCCGGCACGGCGCCCGAGCCGTCGACCACCATGCGGCCCTGGCCGTTGCCCTGATAAAGCGCGAGCTCCTTGAGGTCGGCGACGAGCCGCCCCTCCTTGAGGCTGAGCGCGACGCTCGAGCGGCCGATCTGGATCTTGCGCACGAGAATGGCGCCGGCGGCGAAGGCGAAATCGGCGTTTGCCGCCTTGAGCCCCGAGATGTCGATCGGCTCGTTGCTCCAGCCGGCCGCGGCCGGGGCGCCGGCGGGGGAGCCGGCCGCCGGCTCGCCGGCGGCGGCCGGCGGCTGTTCGGGCGGCAGGTAGGGATTGAGGTCGAGACGCTCGACGTCGAGCTGGCCTTTGAGGTAGGGCTTGGCCTTGCCGGCATCGACGCTGAGCTCGCCCTTGGCCTTGATCTCGTCGAGGGCGATCTCGGCCTGGCGGAAGGAATAGAGGGCGCCGGTCGCGTTCAGCTTGCCCTTGATGGCGAGCGGACCCAGGCCCTTCCCCGGCGCCTCGATGGGATTGCCGGTCCAGGCGGCGAGCGCGCGCACCGAGGGCACCTTGAGATCGACGTCGCCGTCGATCTTCATCGGCTCGGCGTTGGTCACCGCGCCCTTGAAATCGACATTGACCGGCTCGCTGCCGACCTTCAGCGCCACCGCGCTCGGCCGCCCCGCCAGCAGGTCGCGCGGCTTGGCGATGTCGGCCGCAAGGTCCACCTTCTTGCCGTTCCAGGTCAGGCCGCCGCGTGCGGCGAAGGGGTTGTCGAGCCCGGGCAGCGCCAACTGCATGTTGACATTGGTGAGCTCCTGCCTGGCGCCGCTGCGCTGGTCGAGATAGCCGAGCGTGCCGTTGACCAGGCGGATGTCGCCAAGCCGCAATTCCCTAAGACCGAGATCGCGGCCGACGGCCGGTTCGCCCGGCTTGGCCGCCGGCGCGGCGGGCTCGCCGAACACCCAGTTCGGCCTGCCCTGCTTGTCGACTTCGAGCCGGATCACCGGGTCGACGAGGACGAAGCTGTCGACCGCCATCTCGCCCGAGAGCAGCGGCATCACCATCAGCCGCAATTGCAGCCGGCCGAGCTTGGCCATCTCCTTGGCGACCGCACCCGGCGGGTTGGCGAAGGCGACATCGCTCACTTCGAGCTCGAGGCGCGGGAACAGCGAGATCTTGATCGGCCCGCCGATCGTGAGCTCGCGCCCGGTCGCCGAGCGGACCTGCTGGACGAATTGCTGCTTGAAGGTCTCGACGGGGATCAGGAGCGGGATCGCGATGACGGCGGCGATCAGCAGGACGACGACGAAGGCGAG
>CAYTWJ010000289.1:1860-4426 GCA_964442055.1 uncultured Rhodospirillaceae bacterium
GCAGCTTCTTCATGGTCCGGCCCTTCCTTGTTGACGCGGGCCGGAGCGGCTCAGGCCGGCTCCAGCTCCGAAGTGCAGTGGGCGCAGCGCCGCGCCTCGAGCGGCACCGGCGACAGGCAGTAGGGGCAGTCGCGGGTCGTCGGCGCGGCTTCCGGCTTGGCGGTGAAACGGTTGATCTGCTTGACCAGCAGGAACACCGCGAACGCGATGATGACGAAGTCGATCAGCGTGTTGACGAACAAGCCGACGTTGAGCGTCGGCGCCCCGGCCGCCTTGGCTGCCGCCAACGAATCGAACGTGCGGTCGGACAGATTGATAAACAAATTCGAGAAGTCGACCTTGCCGAGCAGCAAGCCGAGCGGCGGCATCAACAGATCGTTAACGAACGAGGTCACAATCTTGCCGAAGGCGGCGCCGATGATGATGCCGACGGCCAGGTCGACCACATTGCCGCGCATCGCGAACTTCCTGAATTCCTCGATCAGGCCCATGCTCCGCCCCCTGTCGCCCTCGCGCAATGCGTGCGCTTCCTCGGGCGAGTTTCACCCAATCGACGGCGACCGTCCACCACGGGGCGTCGGGCGAAGGCGGGCCGCCGGGCGGCGGGCCTATCGTCCTCAGATATATATCTTCGGAATTCGAGCCAACTTTACGTAGTTTTAAATCGCTACTGCGAAAAATTCGCTTGTTCTCCCGGCGGAGATGCGACACCGCCGCCGGGAAACCCGTCAGTTGCGAGGCGCGGCCCGAAGTGGGGGGAGCGCCGTCAGCGCCTCGGCAGATGCCGGCGCGCCCTGGGGAGAAAGGCGATAACGATGTCCAGTCTCAGCTTGGTCGCTCGAATTTGGCTGCTCAATCTGACCACCGTCGTCTGCATGCTCGTGGTCGGCGGCATCGGGTTCTTCGATGCCCGCAGCCCGACTTTCGCCGTCGTCCAGGTCGCGGTCGCCCTTGTCGGCGCCGCCCTTGGCGTGGGTACCGCGTTCATCGCCACGCGACGGATCGTCGGTCCGGTGCTCGACGCCGCCGCGGCGATGGGCAAGCTGGCCGCCGGCGACGACAATTTCGCGCTGCACGACATGGATCGTCACGACGAGATCGGCCGCATGTGGCAGGCGCTCGGCCGCTTGCGCGAATCGATCCGGCAGAGCTTCGCGCTGAGCCAGATGGTCGACCAGATGCCGATCAACGTGATGATGGCCGACCCCAATGACGGCTTCAAGATCAACTTCATGAACAAGACGTCGCTCGACACCCTGCGCAAGATCGAAAATCTGCTGCCGATCAAGGCCGACCAGGTGAAGGGCTCGTCGATCGACATCTTCCACAAGAACCCCGAGCACCAGCGGCGCCTGCTGCGCGACCCGCGCAACCTGCCGCACAAGGCCACCATCAAGCTGGGCGAGGAGTATCTCGATCTCAACGTCTCGGCGATCACCGACAAGCTCGGCAACTATATCGGGCCGATGGTGAGCTGGTCGGTCATCACCGACAAGGTCAAGGCCGACGCCGACACGGCGCGGCTCTACCAGATGGTCGACCAGATGCCGATCAACGTGATGATGGCCGACCCCAACGACAATTTCAAAATCACCTACATGAACAAGACCTCGCTCGACACCCTGCGCACGGTCGAGCACCTGCTGCCGATCAAGGCCGACCAGGTCAAGGGCTCGTCGATCGACATCTTCCACAAGAACCCCGAGCACCAGCGGCGCATTTTGCGCGATCCGCGCAACCTGCCGCATTCGGCCAAGATCAAGCTCGGCACCGAGATCCTCAGCCTGCAGGTCAGCGCCATCACCGACAAGCAGGGCACCTATCTCGGCCCGATGGTGAGCTGGAGCGTCGTCACCAAGCAGATGCAGATGGGCGAGCGGGTCAAGGAGGTCGTCGGTGTGGTCGCCTCGGCCGCCGCCGAGATGGAATCGACCGCGCAGTCGATGTCGGCCACCGCCGAGCAGACCAACCGCCAGGCGACCGCCGTCGCCGCCGCCTCGGAGGAAGCCTCGACCAACGTGCAGACGGTGGCTTCGGCGGCCGAGGAGCTCTCCTCGTCGATCTCCGAGATCGGCCGCCAGGTGGCGCAGTCGAGCCAGATCGCCAGCCGCGCCGTCGCCGAGGCCGACAAGACCAACGGCACGGTCAAGTCTTTGGCCGAGGCGGCGCAGAAGATCGGCGAGGTGGTGGAACTCATCAACAACATCGCCAGCCAGACCAACCTGCTCGCGCTCAACGCCACGATCGAGGCGGCGCGGGCGGGCGAGGCCGGCAAGGGCTTCGCGGTGGTCGCCTCGGAGGTGAAGAGCCTGGCCAACCAGACCGCCAAGGCGACCGAAGAGATCGGCGCCCAGATCGCCGCCATGCAGCAGGTGACCGGCGAGGCGGTGGGGGCGATCGGCTCGATCTCGTCGACCATCGGCGAGATCAACCAGATCGCCACCGCCATCGCCTCGGCGGTCGAGGAGCAGGGCGCCGCCACCCAGGAGATCGCCCGCAACGTCCAGCAGGCCGCGGCCGGCACCAACGAGGTCTCCTCCAACATCGGCGGCGTCACCCAGGCGGC